>NZ_CAZELG010000034.1:0-1357 GCF_964512825.1 Tenacibaculum halocynthiae
CGGAACAGTAAGTGTAACAGCTTATGATGATAAAGGATGTTCAGGAGTAACCAATGCAACAATAGCAGCATTTAACGGAATGACCAATGCTACTATCACAGTAGATAAAGCAATAGATTGTGCTTCCGGAGAGAACATTACAGTAGGCTATACATCAGTATCAGCAATACCAGCAGTAGAATATAGTGTAACAGGTATTAACGGAACGGTTTTCGCGACGGTAACTCAAACAGCCCCTGCAGCAAATCCAGAAGTATTTACAGGATTAGGAACAGGAAGTTATGAGGTTGTAATTTACAATCCAGTAACCGGGTGTAGATTATCAACAGTTCATCAAGTAAATGCAGCACCAGTGTTTAATTTAGATATTAATAAGACCAGTGATGTAGTTTGTTTTGGAACATCAACAGGAGAGTTAACATTTGATTTCAGTAGTGGAAGTCCATATACAGGTCTTTACAACTATCAATTAATGAATACCAACGGAACACCAGCTACAGGAGATGATACGACAGTAGGGGCAGCAGTAGTAGGTGTAACAGGAGGCGTATTACAAACTGTAGGAAGTTTAGCAGTAGGAGAATACTATGTAGTAGTAACTATGACAGCAAGTCCATTCTGTCCAGTAACATCCGCAGTTGTATCTATAGCTCAACCAACAGCAGGATTAGGAATCACAGCAGTACCAGTAGCAGTAAGTTGTAATGGAGGAAATGACGGAAGCATTACAGCAACAGCTACTAACGGATGGGGTGGTTATCAATATAGTTTAACGCCAGTAACAGGAACATCACCAGCGGTTGCATTAGGAAATAGTAATGTATTTAGTAATTTAGAATCAGGAAGTTATACAGTAACAGTACGAGATGCTAACGGATGTGAGGTTTCAACAACAGAAACGGTTGTAAATCCAGTAGCCGTAAGTTTTGGATTAACCAAAGATGATAGTGCATGTAGTGGAAGTACAGGAGGAAGTATCACAGCAACGCCAGCAGGAGGAACAGGAACTTATACATTTGTATTAACAAATACAACTACAAGTACAGTAGTTCGTACCGAAACAGGAACAGGAGCGTTTACATTTACCAATGTAGCAGCAGGATCTTATTCTGTAACAGTATCAGATAGTAATAGTTGTAGTGCATCAGCACAAGCTATAACGATGTTACCAAGTTTAGCGTTTACAGTAACTCAAACAAAGAATATAGATTGTAGTGCAAGTCCAGCTGGAGTTGTAGCATTAAATATCACTTCAGGATCCGGAACGTATGAATATGCAGTAACAAATTCAGGAGGAACGGTAGTTGCTCAAACAAGTACAGGAGGAACGACAGTAAACTTCTCAGCAGCTACAGCA
>NZ_CAZELG010000035.1:0-1294 GCF_964512825.1 Tenacibaculum halocynthiae
TGCTCCAGTAGCACCTGTTGCTCCAACTGCACCTGTTGCTCCAACTGCACCAGCGGCACCCGTTGCTCCAGTAGCACCTGTTGCTCCAACTGCACCTGTTGCTCCAGTAGCACCTGTTGCTCCAGTAGCACCAGCGGCACCTGTTGCTCCAACTGCACCAGCGGCACCTGTTGCTCCAGTAGCACCTGTTGCTCCAACTGCACCAGCGGCACCTGTTGCTCCAGTAGCACCTGTTGCTCCAACTGCACCAGCGGCACCTGTTGCTCCAGTAGCACCAGCGGCACCCGTTGCTCCAGTAGCACCTGTTGCTCCAACTGCACCAGCGGCACCCGTTGCTCCAGTAGCACCTGTTGCTCCAACTGCACCCGTTGCTCCAGTAGCACCTGTTGCTCCAACTGCACCCGTTGCTCCAACTGCACCTGTTGCTCCAACTGCACCTGTTGCTCCAACTGCACCCGTTGCTCCAGTAGCACCTGTTGCTCCAACTGCACCTGCGGCACCTGTTGCTCCAGTAGCACCTGTTGCTCCAGTAGCACCAGCGGCACCCGTTGCTCCAGTAGCACCTGTTGCTCCAACTGCACCTGCGGCACCTGTTGCTCCAGTAGCACCTGTTGCTCCAGTAGCACCTGTTGCTCCAACTGCACCTGTTGCTCCAGTAGCACCTGTTGCTCCAACTGCACCAGCGGCACCCGTTGCTCCAGTAGCACCTGTTGCTCCAACTGCACCAGCGGCACCCGTTGCTCCAGTAGCACCTGTTGCTCCAACTGCACCTGTTGCTCCAGTAGCACCTGTTGCTCCAACTGCACCTGTTGCTCCAGTAGCACCTGTTGCTCCAACTGCACCAGCGGCACCTGTTGCTCCAGTAGCACCTGTTGCTCCAACAGCACCAGCGGCACCTGTTGCTCCAGTAGCACCTGTTGCTCCAGTAGCACCTGTTGCTCCAACAGCACCAGTAGCACCTGTTGCTCCAACTGCTCCAACTGCACCTGTTGCTCCAGTAGCACCTGTTGCTCCAACTGCACCAGCGGCACCCGTTGCTCCAGTAGCACCTGTTGCTCCAACTGCACCAGCGGCACCTGTTGCTCCAGTAGCACCTGTTGCTCCAACTGCACCAGCGGCACCCGTCGCTCCAGTAGCACCAGCGGCACCTGTTGCTCCAGCGGCACCTGTTGCTCCAGTAGCACCTGTTGCACCAGCGGCACCTGTTGCTCCAACTGCACCAGCGGCACCCGTTGCTCCAGTAGCACCTGTTGCTCCAACTGCACCAGCGGCACCTGTTGCTCCAGTAGCACCT
>NZ_CAZELG010000036.1:0-1208 GCF_964512825.1 Tenacibaculum halocynthiae
AGATTCAGATTCAAGTAATTTCGGAGAAGGAAATGGAGGAGAAGGAGATACAGTTGATACAGATGGCGATGGCGTACCAGATTATCAAGATTTAGATAGTGATGATGATGGTATCAATGATATTACTGAAGGCGGAAATGATGATGATGATGGAAACGGAGTAGTAGATGGTCCAGATAGTGACGGAGATGGAATTTCAGATGAAGTAGATGAAGATGATTCAGGATTTGGAGATTCAGGAAATACAGATGTAAACGATACAGATCCAACTGATCCAGATAGTGGAGGAACAGGAGTTGTAACAGATAGTGGAACAGATTCAGATGGAGATGGTATATCAGATAGTGTTGATGGCGATGATTCAGGATTTGGAGATGCAACTGATACCGATGGTGATGGAATTCCAGATCATCTAGATGTAGATGATGATAATGATGGAATACCAGATACAGCAGAAGGAACTGGTGATACCGATGGCGATGGAATACCAGATAGTTTAGATTTAGATAGTGATAATGATGGAATATTAGATGTAGATGAAGGCGGAAATGGTGATTTAGATACCAATGGGGATGGAGTTATCGATTCAAATGATACAGGATATGTAGATGCAGACAATGATGGTCAAGCAGATGATTCAGTAGACACAGATGAAGAACCAGATACAGATGGTGATGGCGTGCCAGATTATCAAGATTTAGATAGTGATAATGATGGAATCAATGATGTTATAGAGAATGGAAATGGTGATTTAGACACGAACAATGATGGAGTTATCGATTCAAATGATACTGGAGGATCAGATAGTGATGGTGATGGTATTTCAGATAGTGTAGATTCAGACTCAAGCAATTTCGGAGAAGGAGCTGGAGGAGAAGGAGATACAGTTGATACCGATGGAGATGGAGTTCCAGATTACCAAGATTTAGATAGTGATGATGATGGTATCAATGATATTACTGAAGGCGGAAATGATGATGATGATGGAAACGGAGTAGTAGATGGTCCAGATAGTGATGGCGATGGAATTTCAGATGAAGTAGATGAAGATGATTCAGGATTTGGAGATTCAGGAAATACAGATGTAAACGATACAGATCCAACTGATCCAGATAGTGGAGGAACAGGAGTTGTAACAGATAGTGGAACAGATAGTGATGGCGATGGTATATCAGATAGTGTTGATGGCGATGATACTAATTTTGGAG
>NZ_CAZELG010000036.1:1213-171940 GCF_964512825.1 Tenacibaculum halocynthiae
TGATTTAGATACCAATGGCGATGGAGTTATCGATTCAAATGATACAGGATATGTAGATGCAGACAATGATGGTCAAGCAGATGATTCAGTGGATACTGATGAAGAACCAGATACCGATGGAGATGGCGTACCAGATTATCAAGATTTAGATAGTGATAATGATGGAATCAATGATGTTATTGAGAATGGAAATGGTGATTTAGACACGAACAATGATGGTGTTATCGATTCAAATGATACTGGAGGATCAGATAGTGATGGCGATGGTATTTCAGATAGTGTAGATTCAGACTCAAGCAATTTCGGAGAAGGAAATGGAGGAGAAGGAGATACAGTTGATACCGATGGTGATGGCGTACCAGATTATCAAGATTTAGATAGTGATGATGATGGAATAAACGATATCACTGAAGGCGGAAATGATGATGAAGATGGAAATGGAGTAGTAGATGGACCAGATAGTGACGGAGATGGAATTTCAGATGAAGTAGATGAAGATGATTCAGGATTTGGAGATTCAGGAAATACAGATGTAAACGATACAGATCCAACCGATCCAGATAGTGGGGGAACAGGAGTTTTACCAGATAGTGGAACAGATAGTGATGGCGATGGTATATCAGATAGTGTTGATGGCGATGATACTAATTTTGGAGATGCAACTGATACCGATGGTGATGGAATACCAGATCATTTAGATGTAGATGATGATAATGATGGAATTCCAGATACAGCAGAAGGAACAGGAGATACAGATGGCGATGGAATACCAGATAGTTTAGATTTAGATAGTGATAATGATGGGATATTAGATGTAGATGAAGGCGGAAATGGTGATTTAGATACCAATGGCGATGGAGTTATCGATTCAAATGATACAGGATATGTAGATACAGATAATGATGGGCAAGCAGATGATTCAGTTGATACTGATGAAGAACCAGATACCGATGGAGATGGCGTACCAGATTATCAAGATTTAGATAGTGATAATGATGGAATCAATGATGTTATTGAGAATGGAAATGGTGATTTAGACACGAACAATGATGGTGTTATCGATTCAAATGATACTGGAGGATCAGATAGTGATGGTGATGGTATTTCAGATAGTGTAGATTCAGACTCAAGTAATTTTGGAGAAGGAAATGGAGGAGAAGGAGATACAGTTGATACCGATGGAGATGGCGTACCAGATTATCAAGATTTAGATAGTGATGATGATGGAATAAACGATATCACTGAAGGCGGAAATGATGATGAAGATGGAAATGGAGTAGTAGATGGACCAGATAGTGACGGAGATGGAATTTCAGATGAAGTAGATGAAGATGATTCAGGATTTGGAGATTCAGGAAATACAGATGTAAACGATACAGATCCAACCGATCCAGATAGTGGGGGAACAGGAGTTTTACCAGATAGTGGAACAGATTCAGACGGTGATGGAATTTCAGATAGTGCAGATTTAAACGATACTGCCTTTGGTGATGCAGTTGGTGTTGATGATTGTGTTACGGTTTATAATGAATTTACACCTAATGATGATGGTAGTAATGATACATTAATTATTAACTGTATTGAAAATTATCCAAACAATACATTAGAGATATTTAATAGGTGGGGTAATTTAGTGTATAGTAAGCAGCAATATAATAACACCTGGGATGGTACTTCTAATGGAAGAGTAAATATTCAAGTAGAAGATAAGTTGCCTTCTGGTACGTATTTCTATGTTCTTGACTTAGGAAATGGAAATAAGGTTAAAAAAGGATGGATTTATATTAATAGAGATTAACACTAGTAAATATTCTAAATAGGTTAAATCATTTAGCCTATTTAGAATTCAATTTTATTTAACGACAGAATTGAACCATTCAACGAAAGATATACGAAAACGAACGTTTGATCGATGGTAAAAAATAAATAAGAAGGTAAATTGGTGTAAATACTTGAATTGAAATCAAGAATTATATTTTAATAAATCGTTAATAAATCTAAAGAAATTAGTAAGGATGAATAATATATTAAAAGTAATCAGCATACTAATATTAATACTAAGTTCATGTATAGTATATGGACAGCAAGATCCTCAGTATACACAATATATGTTTAATACAATGAGTGTTAATCCGGCATATGTAGGTTCAAAAGGACATACAATGATCAATGTTTTGGCAAGAACACAATGGGTTGGAATTGATGGAGCGCCAGATACTCAAACATTAAGTTATGATACTCCGTTAGGATATTCAGGAGTTGGATTAGGAATAAATTTGGTAAATGATGCAATTGGTCCATCTAATGAAACGTATATAGATGCAAATGTTTCTTATACCGTTCGAACAAGTGAAGATGGAAATTTAGCATTTGGATTAAAATTAGGAGGGCGTTTTTTTAATGTAGACTGGAGTAAAGGAGTTTTTCGAGATGGAAATGATAGATCATTAAATCAGAATATAAGTAAGTTTTTACCAACAATAGGAGCAGGAGTTTATTATTACAAGTCAAATTGGTATTTAGGTTTTGCAGTTCCAAACATTTTGAGAACAGATCATTATGATGATGTGTCAAGTGGAGGAGTTGTGGCAACAGAAAGAATGCATTATTTTTTAATAGGAGGTTATGTGTTTGATTTAAGCGAAACAATAAAGTTTAAGCCGGCGGTATTAAGTAAAATAGTAAGTGGAGCACCATTATCATTAGATGTATCAGCAAACTTTTTATTTAATGATAAATTTAGAGTTGGAGCAGCATGGAGATGGGATGATTCAATTAGTGCAATGTTAGGGTTTCAAATTAATGAATCATTACAAATAGGTTATGCTTACGATTTAACGACATCTAATTATAGCAATTATAATTCAGGAACTCATGAAGTAATGCTTCGATATGAGATATTTAAAGAACAAAAGATGAAATCACCAAGATTTTTCTAAACAATTAAAATCGAAGGATATGAAAAAAATAATATTTTTATACGTATTGTTATTCGTTACTGTTTTCAGTTTCGGGCAACGAAAATATGCAGCTGATAGGTATTTTAAAGAATACGCTTATAAAAAATCAGCTGAATTATACAAAACTATTTACGACAAAGGTGATGAAACATATTTGGTTATAAGTAGGTTGGCAGACTCCTATTATTTTAATGTTGATTTTGATAAAGCAGAAAAATGGTATGCCGAGTTAATGAATAAGTTTGAAGTCATAGCTTCTCCAAAGCATGTGTTTAGATATGCTCAAACATTAAAAAGTAATGGTAAAATAAATGAATCTGATAAATGGCTGTTGAAATTAAAAGAAGTAAAAGGAAATGATAGTAGAGCCATTGCATTAGAGAAAAATAAAGATTATTTTGTTGAATATACAAACAAAGAAAAAACATTTATAAATATTCACAATGTATCTTCTAACTCTAAATATTCCGATTTTGGAGGATTTATTTATGACAATACTTTATATTTTGCATCAACTAGGCCTGACGAAGAAAATAAGAAGATTTATCAATGGAATAATCAACCTTATTTAAATATTTATACTTCAAAATTAAAAAGATTAGAAGAAGATAAGGCTTTAGATGTGGAATTATCTGAGAAGATAACAGCTTTAAGTACAAAATACCATGAATCTAATGCTGTTATAAGTAAAAATGGTAAAACCATGTACTTTACTAGAGATAATTATGATGGAGATAAGTTAAAGTCTGATAAACAAAGAACTACTCATCTAAAAATTTATAAAGCTGAAAAAATTTATGAAACTTGGGGGAATGTAAAAGAATTACCATTTAATAGCGATGAATATTCTACAGGACACCCAGCTTTAAGTGCAGATGAAAAAACGCTATATTTTGTATCTGACATGCCAAATGGATATGGAGGTACAGATATTTATAAAGTAGCTATAGAGGCTGATGGTAGTTATGGGAAACCAGAAAACTTAGGTGAAACAATTAATACTGAAGGAAGAGAAATGTTTCCATTTGCAGGAAAAGACAATCGTTTATACTTTGCTTCTAATGGTCATTTAGGTTTAGGTGCATTAGATATATTTGAATCTAAAATAGAGAATAATACATATTCAGATCCAGTTAATTTAGGCGCTCCAGTTAATGGACCTCGTGATGATTTTGCCTTTGTTATTAATGACCAAAGAACTGCTGGTTTTTTTTCTTCTAATAGAGAAGATGGAAGAGGAGATGATGATATCTATAGTTTTACAATTTATAAATGTAAAGAAGATATTAACGGTATTGTGTCTGATTCTAGAACTGGAGATCCAATAGATAAGGTAACAGTACGATTAATAAATGAAAAAGGCGAACCAGTTTCTAAGCAAATAACAAATTTAGATGGAAGTTATTCTTTTGATAAAATAGATTGTGAAAAAAACTTTATAGTGGTAGCTTCAAAAGATGATTACAAAGTAACTGAAAAAGAAACAGCAACATTAGATGTAAATAAGAAAGTATTAAAAACTGATTTACAATTAGAATCTTTGATAGTAGAAGACCAAATAGTTATTAATCCTATTTATTTTAACTTTAATTTATTCAATATTAGAGAAGATGCTGAGTATGAATTAGAAAAAATAGTTACTGTTATGAAGAATCATCCTGATATGATTATTAAAATAGAATCGCATACTGATAGTAGAGGAACTAAAGAATACAATAGAATTCTTTCAGACAATAGAGCTAAATCTACAAGAGATTATATAATTTCTAGAGGTATTTCTTCAAATAGAATAGAGAGTGCTATTGGATATGGAGAAGATCAGTTATTGAATGATTGTAATGATAAGAATCAAAAGAAATGTTCAGAAGAAGAGCATCAACAAAATAGGAGGTCATATTTTTATATTTTAAGTGATACAAAAAATGTAAAAGCAATAGTTAATAAATAGGTTTCCAATAAATGTTTTTTTATTTAAGTAGTTTATAAAATGACAAAAATATGAATAGGTGTTTTTTGTAGAATTAATTCGGATAGTTTTTAGTACATTGTAACTAGATTTTATACTAGAATTATGGTGCGTTTTATAAAGTATATAGCAATTTTTTTACTAGGTTTTTTAATAGCTAAACTTTGGTATGACAGAAAAGAAGTTAAACATGAAAAAGAAGAAATAGAAGTGTTTCTTAATGGAGTACAAAACTTAAGTAAATTAGTTGTTACTGAAGGAAGTTTTTCAGAAATGTATAGTTTTTCTGATACTAAGAAATATTTCTACGATTACATTTCTTTTCAAAAAAAAGCAATATTATCTGTCAATGCTAAAGTTGAAGTCGGCTATGATTTGTCAAAATTAGATATTCAAATAGATACTATAGGAAAACAAATTATAATTAATAAGATTCCTAAAGAAGAAGTTACTATTTCACCAGATATTAAATATTTTGATTTACAACAGAGTAAGTTTAATACTTTTTCTAAATCAGAATTGAATAAATTGAGCGATAGAGCCATTGAAAAGATAAAAACAACCATAACTGTATCAGAGTTACAAAAAGAAGCTAAAAACCGATTATTTGAAGAGCTGTCTAAAATTTATCAGCTTTCAAAAATATATCAATGGGAAGTAGTAAATAAAACTGACTCGGAGTTCTTAAAAAAGAATAGAATTAAATATTAATGAGGTAGTTTTTTACTCAGTATACCATAAATAAAAGTTCCAAAAACGGCTCCTACTAGTACAATAAGAATAGGAAGTATACCATGTCCTATTAAAACAAATATAGGACCTGGACAAGCACCTGCTAAAGCCCAGCCTAAACCGAATATTATACCACCAATTAAGGATTTTGTAAGTCCTTTTTTCTTTTCTTTTATAAAAACTTTTTTTCCTAAATAATTAGTAATGATACCTGTTTTGAATAAATACATGAAAATCATAGAAAAAGCAACAGCAGTACCAATAATACCATACATATGAAATGATTGAAACTTGAACATTTCATAAATTCGGTACCAAGAAATAGCTTCAGATTTTGTTAAAATAATTCCAAATAAAATTCCTGTGAATAAAAACTTTAAATATTTCATATTAATTAAATATTAGAGGAAATACTAACCAAACCATAAATAGCCCGCCAATAAAAAAGCCTATAACAGCAATTAAAGACGGTAATTGAAAGCTACTTAAACCAGTAATTGCATGTCCAGAAGTACAACCATCAGCATATCTTGTTCCAAATCCAATTAAAACACCAGCAAAAAAAAGTATTAAAAAACCTTTTAAAGTTAATAAACTTTCAATGCTAAAAATTTCAGAAGGAACAAAAGTAGTTCCAATATCGTTAAAACCTAATTCATTTAAGTCTTTGATTGTTTCTAAACTGATATCTATTGAAGTATCTTTTGATAAATATTCTACGGTAACATAACCACCAATTATCAATCCTATTAAAAAAATTAGAGACCAAGTTTTATCTTTCCAGTTGGTATTAAAATAGTCAGAAATTTTTCCAGCACCAGCTATTGTACACATCGTTTCTAAGTTACTAGAAATGCCAAAGTTTTTTCCGAAATAGAATAATAAAAATAAAACAATCGATATCAAAAATCCTGACACATACCAAGGCCAAGGCTGTAAAATAAATTCCATTATAATTTTTACTTTAAAATTAAGTCTTAAAGCTCATTTAAACCTAACAACAATTAATGTAAAGTATTGTTTATATAATCAATAATTAATTTGGTGGCACCAATATTATTTTCAATATATTCTTTGTTAATAACTCCCATTTTAGTTCTTAAAGTATTATTTGATTTTAAAGTTGTAAATGTAGTGTAAAAATCATTTTTATTATGAATACCAATAGCACCTTTTAAAGAAAGTAAATCTACAGCTTCTTGAAATTTTTTATATTTTTTATTTCCGAAAACCAAAGGAATACCAAAAACAGCTGGTTCTAAGGTATTATGAAGGTTAGTTTTTAATCCACCACCAATATAAGCCACGTCAGCATACGAATATATCTTGGTTAGTATACCAATTGTATCAATAATGAATACTTGATATTCTGATAAGTTTTTTTCTTCCTTTTCAGAAAACAAAACAGTCTTTTTATTTATTGATTTTTTTAAAGCTATTATGTCTTGTGAGTTTATGTTATGCGGAGCAATAATGAATTTTTCATCTTTTGAAGAACCATTATTTATATAGTTTACAATACATTCTTCATCCTCAGCCCATGAACTACCAGCAACTATTGTATAATTGTTGTTTTTAAATTCTGAAATGAAGTTTAAAGTATTGTTTTGTTTTAATATATCATATACTCTATCAAAACGAGTATCTCCACAAACTGAAGTGTTTTTTAAATTTATAGAATTTAAAAGTTTTTTTGAAGTTTCGTTTTGAACAAAAAAATAATTAAAGGCATTTAATTTTTTTCGCATAAAACCGCCATACCATTTAAAAAATGATTGTTTTTCTCTAAAAATACCAGAAACTAAAACAGTATGTATATTTAGTTTTTGTAGTTCAGATAATAGATTTGGCCAAAATTCATATTTAATTATTACAGCGAGTTCTGGGTGAACTGTTTCTATAAAATTTTGCATATTTCTTTTTGTGTCAAAAGGTAAATAGCAAACAACATCAGCATGTTTATATTCTTTTTTTATTTCATAACCAGAAGGAGAAAAAAAAGTAAGAACTATTTTATAATTTGGATATAAAAGCTTGAAGTTTTCAATGATGGGTCTTCCTTGCTCAAATTCACCTAACGAAGCCGCATGGAACCATACAACTTTATCATCTTTAGAAATAGTATTTAATTTAGAAAAAGAATCTTTTCTTCCTTCAATAAATAAGTTCATTTTTTTATTGAATAAGGCTATGATTTTTAATAAAAAATAGACAAAATGTAAAATCAAATTATATACTAAATTCATAATGCGAAGTTAGGGAATAAAAAAAATCAGTGAAATATTCACTGATTTTTTTTATTGTACTATAATAGTTTATTTCATTTCGAAATCCTCCATAAATTTTGTGGTATAGTTACCAGCAACATAATCTGGATGATCCATTAATTGTCTATGAAAAGGAATCGTAGTTTTTACACCTTCAATAACGTATTCATCTAATGCACGTTTCATTTTATTAATAGCTTCTTCTCTTGTTTGAGCAGTAACAATTAATTTTGAAATCATAGAATCATAATTAGGTGGTATCATATAACCTGCATATACGTGTGTGTCTATACGTACACCATGTCCTCCTGGAGCATGATAAGAAGTTATTTTTCCTGGAGCTGGTCTAAATCCATTGTATGGATCTTCAGCATTAATTCTACATTCTATAGAGTGTAATTGAGGTGTGTAGTTTTTACCTGAAATTGGCACACCAGCAGCAACTAATATCTGTTCACGTATTAAATCATAATCAACTACTTCTTCAGTAATTGGGTGTTCTACTTGAATACGAGTATTCATTTCCATGAAGTAGAAGTTACGATGCTTGTCAACTAAAAATTCAACAGTACCAGCACCTTCATATTTAATAAATTCTGCTGCTTTTACTGCTGCTTTACCCATTTCATCACGTAACTCATCAGTCATGAATGGAGAAGGAGTTTCTTCTGTTAATTTTTGATGACGACGTTGAACTGAACAATCTCTTTCAGATAAATGACATGCCTTTCCAAAGGCATCTCCAACTACTTGAATTTCTATATGACGAGGCTCTTCAATTAACTTCTCCATATACATATCATCATTTCCAAAAGCAGCTTTTGATTCTTGTCTAGCAGAATCCCAAGCATCTTTTAAATCTTCAGCTTTCCAAACAGCACGCATACCTTTTCCTCCACCTCCTGCTGAAGCTTTAAGCATTACAGGATATACAGTTTCTTCAGCTACTTTTAAACATTCTTCAAAAGTATTAATAACACCGTCACTACCAGGAACACAAGGTACACCAGCAGCTTTCATTGTAGCTTTGGCGTTCGCTTTATCTCCCATTCTATCAATCATCTCAGGCGAAGCTCCGATAAATTTAATATCGTGTTCATCACATAATTTTGAAAATTTAGCATTTTCAGCTAAAAAACCATATCCAGGATGAATTGCATCTGCGTTAGTAATTTCAGCAGCAGCAATAATATGTGACATTTTTAAGTAAGATTCACTACTTGGAGCAGGGCCAATGCAAACTGCTTCATCAGCAAATCGTACATGTAAACTTTCTGCATCTGCTTTAGAGTAAACAGCTACAGTTTTTATTCCCATCTCCTTACAGGTTCTTATTACACGCAGTGCAATTTCACCTCTATTGGCAATTAATATTTTTTTAAACATAATTAGATAATTTAAGGGTTAAAATTTAAAATAAGTATACTTGTTTAAGTATTACGAACTAAATAATAACTATTAATTATGATGGGTCAACTAAGAATAGAGGTTGATCAAATTCTACAGGACTAGAATCGTCAACTAATACTTTAACTACTTTACCTGATATTTCAGATTCTATTTCGTTAAATAATTTCATTGCTTCAATAATACATACAGTATCACCAACTTTAACCTCTGTACCTACTTCAGCAAAATTAGGTTTGTCTGGTGAAGGTTTTCTATAGAATGTACCAATGATTGGTGATTTTATAGTAATATATTTCGAGTCGTCTTCAGTAGTAGTTTCGTTTGTAGAAGCTACAGGAGCAGTTGGTTGAGCAACTGGTACTGGTTGTTGTGCTATCATTTGAGGAGCAGCAGCAACTGGGGCCTGAATAATTGTAGTTTCAGGAGTTTCACTTCCGGTTTTAATGGTGATTTTAATATCCTCCATTTCTAACTTTACTTCGCTTGCACCAGATTTAGCTACAAACTTTATAAGACTTTGAATTTCTTTAATATCCATTTTCCTAAATTTAAGTTGTTTGGTTTATGAGTTATATGCCCATTTTAAATAGATAGCTCCCCAAGTGAAGCCACCACCAAATGCGGCAAAAATTAAGTTATCTCCTTTTTTCAAAACTTTTTCATAGTCAGCAAGTAACAAAGGGAGAGTGGCAGAAGTAGTGTTTCCATATTTATGAATATTCATCATAACTTTATTTTCTTCTAATCCAACTCTATTAGCTGTTGCTTCAATAATTCTTTTATTCGCTTGATGCGGAACTAACCATTGAATTTCTTCTTTAGTTAAATTATTTCTCGTTAACATTTTTTCAGCTACATCTGCCATGTTTGAAACAGCGAATTTGAAAACTGTACGTCCTTCTTGATGTACAAAATGTCTATTATTTTTAATTGTTTCTTCTGAAGAAGGTAAAATAGAACCTCCAGCGTCAATTTTTAAAAACTCTCTTCCTACTCCATCACTACGTAAGTACTCATCTTGTAAACCTAAATTTTCAGTATTAGGTTCAAAAAGTGCAGCACCTGCACCATCACCAAAAATAATACAAGTAGCTCTATCTGTGTAATCTATTATAGAAGACATTTTATCAGCACCAATTAAAAGCACTTTCTTGTAACGACCACTTTCAATGTAACTAGATGCAGTTGACATTCCATAAAGAAAGCTAGAACAAGCTGCTTGTAAATCGTAAGAAAAAGCATTTACAGCTCCAATTTTTGAAGCAGTGTAGGCTGCAGTTGATGCAACTGGCATATCTGGAGTAGCTGTAGCTACTATTACCATATCAATGTCAGAAGCTAAAACACCAGATTTCTCTAGTAAATCTTCAGCAGCTTTAATTGCCATGTAAGATGTTCCAGCACCTTCTACTTTTAAAATTCTTCTTTCTTTGATTCCAGTTCTACTAGTAATCCACTCATCATTGGTGTCTACCATAGTTTCAAGCTCTTTATTCGTAAGAGCATATTCTGGAACATATTTTCCTACTGCTGTTATAGCTGCAGATATTTTAGTCATAGTTGTTTGTTTTGTTGTAAAACGAGATTTCAAAGAAATGAAAATTATTTCACTTCTTTAAATAAAAAAAAGCAAAAACTTATATTTCTGACTTAAAAATACGAAAAAACCCTCGAAAGGAGGGTTTTTTCAGCTTTTTTGAAAACCAGTTTTTAAGCTTCTGCAGTAGCAGATTCTAATACTACTTGACCTCTGTAGTATAATTTTCCTTCATGCCAGTGTGCTCTATGGTATAAATGAGCTTCTCCAGTTGTAGGATCAACAGCTATTTGAGGTACTGAAGCTTTATAATGAGTTCTTCTTTTGTCTCTTCTAGTTTTAGATATTTTTCTCTTTGGATGTGCCATTTTATGTCTTATTTATCTGTTAGTAAATCCTTTAATTTATCCCATCTAGGGTCTGTTGTTTTTTCTTCAACAGTTTTATCTTCGTCTATTCTTAATTCTTCTAATTTCTCTAAAGCTTCAGATTCCATAGTTCCATCCAATACTTTAGGATGTACTCTTTTATTAGGTACTGATAAAATTATGAGTTCATATATATATTGTGAAATGTTAATTTGATAAGCTTCGTTAGGAAGAATCAAAATTTCATCATTGTCATCATTATATTCATGTCCAAATTTTACAATTAAATGTAAAGTACCATCAATTTCTTGATTAAATAACTCACCTGTCATGTCACAAGGAACATTAACACTACCATTTATCGTAAAATTAAGTTCCATTAAGTTACTTTTTTTTACGAAATCTACAGTCGTATTTACGGCGCAATCATTAAAATCATCAAACTGATAAGCTTCAAAGAACGTTTTATCAATATGATATTCAAATAAATGACTCCCTTCCTTTAAACCTATAAAAGGTATGTTGAATTGTTTTAAGTCTTTCATCTACAACATCAATTTGAGCGTGCAAAGATATAAAAAATGTTTTTATATTTATATTTTGGAAATAAATTTTTCACTATTTTGTTTTTAAGGCTCCTTTTATAAGGTTTTGATACTCAATTCTGTTCTTATAAATATGAAGAGAAGTAAATAAAGCTTCTTTAAAAGATGCTGGGTTTGCTTTGTTTTTACCTGCAATATCAAATCCCGTTCCGTGATCAGGTGATGTTCTTACTTTGTTTAGTCCAGCAGTAAAATTAACGCCATTACCAAAAGATAGAGCTTTGAAAGGAGCTAGTCCTTGATCGTGATACATTGCTAATACACCATCAAATTTTTGATGAGTTTTTGATCCGAAAAAACCATCTGCTGCATACGGGCCATAAACTAATTTACCAGTTTCTTGAATTTCTTTTATTGTAGGCCTTATAATTTCATCATCTTCTTTACCAATAACTCCTTTATCTCCACAATGAGGATTTAAACCAAGTACAGCTATTTTTGGTTTGTTTATATTAAAGTCTTCTTTTAAAGAGGTGTGCATAATTTCAACTTTACTCTTTATTAATTCCGAGCTTATGGTTTCTGCTACTTGAGAAATAGGAATATGACCAGTAATTAATCCAATGCGTAACTCATCAGTCATTAAAATCATTAAACTTTCTCCTTCTAAATTATCTTCAAGATATTCAGTATGTCCAGGGAAGTCAAATTCTTCTGATTGAATATTCTCTTTGTTTATAGGAGCAGTTATTAAAAGATCAATTTTATTTTCTTTTAAAGCACTTACGGCAGATTGTAATGACTTCAATGCGTAATTACCACCAGCTTCCGTTATTTTTCCTATTTCTATTTTAACATCTTCTTTCCAAATATTAACTAAATTGACCTTTCCATGAACTATTTTATCAATAGAAGTAATACCATGAATACTGTTGTTTAATTTTAATACTTTTTTATGATAAGAGATCAACTTGTTTGAACCAAACAGAACAGGAGTACAAAACTCTAACATGCGTTTGTCTTCAAAAGTTTTTAAAATAATTTCAATACCAATACCATTTATGTCTCCAATTGAAATACCAACAATAATTTTGTTTGATTTATCCATAGTTTACTTCTGTAATGTCGTATTTTTGATGGTAACAAAAGTAATTAAAATTTAGAGAATGTTTACGGGAATAATTGAAACTCTTGGTATTGTAACAAAACTAGAAAAAGAAAGGGGTAATCTTCATTTAACAGTTAAAAGTAGTATTACAAGTGAATTAAAAATAGATCAAAGCGTTGCTCATAATGGTGTTTGTTTAACTGTAGTTGATATAGTTGCTGATGAGTACAAGGTTACAGCAATTAAAGAGTCATTAGATAAAACTAATTTAAGCGAGTTAGTGATAGGAAATGAAGTAAACCTTGAAAGAGGAATGAAGTTAGGAGCTAGGTTAGATGGTCATATAGTACAAGGACATGTTGATAAAACGGGAGTTTGTGAAAATGTAAAAGACGATGATGGAAGTACTATTTTTACTTTTTCTTATGATTTTGACGGTAATGTAACTATTGAAAAAGGATCAATTACGGTTAATGGAGTTAGTTTAACTGTTGTGAATTCTAAGAAAAATGAATTCAGTGTAGCTATTATACCTTATACGCTAGAGCATACCACATTTAAAAACTTTGTAAAAGGTACTAAAGTGAATTTAGAGTTTGATGTTATTGGTAAATACGTTACTAGATTACAAGGCTTAAATAATTATTAGTTTTTTATTCGGTTCTTTAAAGTAAAGATATTAGCTTTAATTATAGGTAGTTGAACTTTATATGGTAACGTGTTAATTTTTTTGATACCTAAAAATACTGAAAAGACAGTATTTAGTTTTTTTTAAAAAGTAAAAAAAGAGTAGTTTTAAAACCTGAAGAAAGAAGGAAAAGGTTAAATAATTGCTGTTGTTTTTCCTAAATGTATTTGGATAAATTAATCAAATTATTTTATGGAACTTTTTAAATCGATTGCTTTATGTTTTTCTGGAGGTGGCTATAGGGCTGCTTGTTTTTCTTTAGGAACTCTTTCTCTTCTTGAAAAAGTTGGCTTGTTAGAAAATGTTAAAGCAATATCTACAGTATCTGGAGGTACTATTACTGGTGTAAAATATGTGCAATCTCAAATTGAAGGAAAAGATTTTGATGCTTTTTTAGATGATTATTATAATTGGCTTGATAAAGATGAGTTAGCAAGTAATGCTATAAGTCATTTACGAGGACCTTTGGTGTGGAACAAGGCAGAAAATAAGCATAAAAGGAAAAACCCTATTAATGCTTTTTCAATTGAATACAATAACTTTACGAATAACACTACATTAGGACAGATTCAAAATTTAATTAATGAGGGTGGTTCAAAGACTCATTTAGAAAGAGTGATTTTTAATGCCACAGATTTTGATAGTACTCACCAATTTAGATTTCAAAATATAAAAGGAAATCAAAAAAGGTTTGGAAATGGTAAAGCTCATAGTAAATACAAGCATATTATTGATGATATTAAGTTAGGTGATGTTATAGCAGCATCTACAGCTTTTCCTGGAGGTTTTGAACCTATTGGCTTTCCATATGATTTTACATCAAAATATAATGATCTAAATGAAATAGGGTTAATGGATGGTGGTATTGTTGACAATCAAGGTACTTCTGTTTTTGTTTCTGAAGCTCAAAGTAACAGTGATGAGAGTTATGATTTGTATTTTGTTAGTGATGTTGCTTCACCTTATCCAGGAAAAGGTTTTGAATTTGCTTCAAAAAGTAAGTTTAGTAAATATGCATCGTTACTATCTAGTGCATTTACATTATTAATTGTGCTAATGGCAACCGTTTTTTTCTTCATAAAAAAATGGTTAGTATGGTATACTATAAGTGTAATATTTTTTGCGTTTTTAACGTTTATACACTTTTTGTTTTTCTCGCTTTCTAAATTAATGCAAAATCAAACAGGAATAGATCAGCAATTATATTTGCCACCGAGAAGAGTTGGTTTTTATATTATTAACAGAGCAAAATCACTAATGCGAATGGCTGGTGTTATTTTTCTTAAAAATGACAGGCGACAGCATGCAACAGCTATATACAGTACTTTTCCTAATAAAGTAATTTCATCTACTGTATATGAATTAAGATGTAAAGATTCTTCAGGAAATCAAACAGATAAGCCTGAAAGGGTTAGGAATTGGGATAAAATAGTTAAGTATACTGGTGCTATAAGTAATGAAGTTATAAGAAACTCCATAAAAAGTGCTTCATTTGGTACCACGTTATGGTTTACTAAAAAAGAGAAAAAAAATAAGATGTTAGAAAGCTTAATAGCGAGCGGAGAATATACAGCATGTTATAATTTATTGGCACATATTATTATACAATATGGTAGTAGGTCAACTTCAATCCCCCTTTTTAATGAATTAATGGTGCTTTGGAAAGAATTTCAGATAAATCCTACTTTTTTAATAGAAGAAAGAAAGGAGAAATCTAATGTGAATTAATTTTAACTAAAATTAAAATTAGTTGTTTGAAAAGCACTTTTTAAAACTTATTTGAAAGTTTTAAAAAGTGCTTTTCAATTGAAGTTAAAAAATTAATAATTTGATAGTATTAATAATTGTTTTAACAACTTTATTTTTGAAATGACCAAGACTTATTTTTGAAACACCTGCAGTTTGTAATGCTTTTAAGTGAAATAAATCTTTCTGACTTTTAACAAGCCATTCAAAATCATCAAGGGTTAATTGTTGGTTTTTTAAAAGAATAGTCCAACGTTCAAGTTTATCTTTCGAGTCATCTAAAAATAGTTCAATGTCTTTTTTAGATTCTTTAGTAAAGTTTGTGTATTTATTATTAAAAAGATCGACTAACGATTTTTTTAGTTCTTGTAATATTTGATCGAAATCCATAGTAAATTAATTTTTTGAAATAAGTTCTAATAATTGATTTTTCAGAGCGGTTTCCTTCTTCCCTTCATATTGAAGAAGTAAATTCATAGCTTCTGTTATTTGTGTTTTAGCTTCCTTAACGAAAAAAGGAGACAGTTTTTCTTTTTCTTTCCATCTTTTAAAAAATCCTGCAAGTAAATTTTTGTTTTCATTGGCTAAAATTTGCCACATTTCATACGTTAATTCATTATTAGGCTTATATTTTTCGTATTCAACAATCTTAGCAATTTCATTTTCTAAATGCAGAATTTCTGTAATATTGTCTTGATATAGCGAAGTAGCTTTATCAATAAGTCTAATAGCATCAACTTTAATTTCTGTTGTTTTTTGATACGAAAATTGATCGTAAGGAGCTGTTTTTAAAGCGTTACAAGAAATTAAAAAGCTTGTGGCTAAAAGTAATAAATAATTGAGTTTAATCTTTTTCATAATAAAAATATTAGTGGTTAATTAAAAAAGTTCTTTTTTTACACGAAGGATAGCTTTAACGTGGTAATTTATTATTTGTTGCCTTCCTTCTTTTGTTTTTAAAATAGTATTAAATTCATCAAAATTATCCATAAAAAAACTTTCTGTAAGAATAGCAGGCATTTTAGTTTTTGTAAGAACATAAAATCGTTGTTCTTTATCCAAATCACCATCACTAAAATCTGTACGTAAATGATTTTTAGGGAATTGTTCTTTGTATTCCTCACCAAAAATAGTAGCAATTTTGTCACTTTTAGTATTTCCTGGTGAAGTGAAAATTTCGCTACCTTTTCCGCCTCCAGCATTAGAGTGAATACTTAAATAAAAGCAGTTGTTTTTAGGTAGTTTATTAGCTCTTTTAACACGAGTTTCTAAACGTACATCTCTATATTCAGGAGCAATATTGACATAGGGTATTTGAAGTTCTGTAAGTTGCTCTATTATTCCATTTACAATAGCTCTATTGAACTCGCCTTCATAAATAATTCCTTTACTTCCCCAGTCTTTTCTTTTTCCATTGGTTTGGTATTTTCCATTAATAAGACCTCCATGTCCATTGTCAAGTAGTACAATCATAGTAGTTAATTTTTTATGATAAAATTAATAAATAATTAATGATTTTTTTGAAAATCTCTCGTTTTTTTTTATAGTTTTACAGTGAAAGAATAATTTTAAAAAAAATAAAACTATGATCTTGAAAGATTATTATGCCCAAAAGAAGGGCCTTATTTCTGTGCTCATAAATAAAGGAGCAGTCCCAAATAAACAAATTTCAATAGCCTTATTTAACGACTTAGTATTTAAAGAAAAATCAAAGGCAAAATTTCCATTGGTTATGTTTAAATATAATAATGTTGTTTGGAATACATCGTCAGAAAACGAATACAAAGCAGATGTTGATTTTAGTGTTTTTGTAGTGTTAAAATCAGATTTTGAAAATGATTATTTAGAAAACTTCGAATTGGTAAAAAAAATAGATAAAGCTATTTTACTACACCCAACTCAATCAGAATTAATTGAAAATAATGAAGCGTTAGCATCAGGAACAACCACAGAGAGGTTAATACCTAATTCTGCATTTAAAGTTCGAGAAGGACAATATACAGTAGAGGACGATAATTGGGAAAAAAATGAATTTTTTATATGGGAAATTAATTATAAAACTACGTTAGTTGAAAAAGAGTACAAGAAAAAATATGCTATGGTAAGTAATGGGGCATTTGTAGAAAATGACCTGAGTACGAAAAAGAAGAAAGAAAATGTAAAAGAAAACTTAGAGAAGTTAGGATATAATCTTGATGATTATCATGAAGTGATGCATGAAGGTAAAAAACTCCTAGTGTATAAAAAAATAAACGAAAAATTAATAATAAATAAAAAAGAAATAAACCTTCAAACTAAATAAGAAAAATAAAATGAGAAGAAATTTAAATTTAACTAAAAAGAGAAAAGAGTTTGTTCAATACTATATTGATAGCAACCAACAGAAACAAATGAAATTAATAGTTTCTGAGCTATCTGAAAGATTATTTTTATCAGAGCGTACCATTTATAATATCATAAACGAATAAGTTTTTTACTGAAACTACAGTATAGAGATTTAAAAATTACAGGTTAATAAAAATTGGTAATCTATTTTTATGGTATTAAAAAAAATGTTTAAAAAATTAAAAAAATATGGGCGTACTATTTAATGATGTAGTCATCAACAAACTCTCAGGAGGTTTAGGTCGTAGAACACCAAGTAAAGACATGGTTTCAGGATTATTGTTTAACACTTCAGTTGTTTCAGTTAGGAAAACAAAACAAAGTGTTGCAAAACCAAAACAAGTATTAGAAAAAGATAAGGTATATCGTTTAGCATCATTAAAAGATGCAAAAGCTTTAGGTATAGATGAATCATATGATGTAAATGGAATATCAGCATTTTATCAGATTTCTCAGTTTTTTAGAATGAATCCTTCAGGAGATTTATTTATAATGGCTTCAGAGGAACCAAATTATAGTGCTTTGGTAGAGAATAAGGTAGAAGAAATGTTAATGAAGACTAATGGTGATGTTCGCCAGTTAGCAGTTATATATAATGGAGCTACAGAGTTTTCAGAGTTAACAAGAGTTGTAACTCATGCTAAAACGGTTACTGAAAAAGCATTTGAAGATTTTAGACCTTTAGAAGTTATTTTAGAAGGAAAAGGTTTTGATCCAAAAAAAGTTACTGATTTAGGTGGTTTTAATGCAGAAAATGTTTCTGTAGTAATTGCTATGGATAAAGAAGTGGTAGCTACTAATGCTAACTATAACAATACAGCTGCAGTAGGAGTTTTATTAGGAGCAGTATCAAAAGCAAAAGTATCTGAAAATATCGCATGGGTAGAAAAATTTAATCTTACAGGTGAAGGTTTTCGTTCAGTTGGTTTTGTAGGAGGAAAAGAACTTCTTTCTGAAGGTCAAATGAAAACGTTAGACGAAGCAAGGTATATTTTTACACGTAAACACACAGGAGTACCTGGGGTTTATTTTAATGATAGCCATACTTGTACACAACGTACATCTGATTTTGCATTCATTGAAGCAAACAGAACTATTAATAAAGCAGCACGTATTACACGTACAGCCTTATTGCCAAAGTTAAATTCACCAGTATTAGTAGACCCTGATACAGGAAAGTTAGCACCAACAGTAGTAAAAGGGTACGAAACTTTATGTAAGGCGGCTTTAGAAAGAATGATTAGCAACGAAGAGGTTTCTGAAATTGAAGTTTACATCAATCCAAACCAAGATATACTAGCTAATTCAGAACTTCAAATTGAAATGTCAGTAGTGCCAATGGGAACTGCTCGTAGAATTATTGTGAATTTAGGATTTAAAAACCCATTTCAATTAAAAGCTGTATCAGTAGGAGCTCCAGCTCCAACACCAAGCCCATCAAATTAAAAAATTGTAAAAACGAAAAAATATGTCTCAATTACCATTAATAAACGGTCAGCGCCACAGCTGGTCATCTATAGAAGTAAATTTATTAGATCGTATTGTAACTGGTATTACTGCCATTAGTTACGACGATTCAGAAGCAAAAGAAAACCATTATGGTGCAGGAAATATGCCTGTGCATAGAGGTAGAGGTCGTTATGAAGCAAATGCATCTTTTACTTTATATAACTATGAAGTAGAAGCTATACAAACATCATTGCCAAGAGGAAAACGTATGCAAGATGTACCTCCTTTTGATGTGAAAATTAGTTTTTTAGAAGATGGAAGCGATCAAATAGTAACGCACGTAATACGTAATTGTGAGTTTAAGTCTAATAACAGAAACATGAGTCAAGGAGATACTAAAATTGAAGTATCGTTAGATCTTATTGTGTCTCATATTGAATGGAACTAAAAAAAACTAAAGTTAGTAGTTCGTTTATACAAGATTGCTAACAATAACTATCAGTTCTAGATGAGATTGAGAACTAATGCCAAATTAAATAGCTAATTTAAATTGGTGAGATAGTACTAAAAAGAAGTGTCCCGTTTTATATTGAGTTATCAAAATAAAACGGGATTTTTAATAAACACGCTATAAAATAGTATTATGGAAAACGAAACAGTACAAATATTAGACGGAAATATTACTGAGGTACAACTAAAACATTGGAAACATAAACATAAAAGAGTAGTAAAGTTATCGGTTGAAGATGATGATGGAAAAACATTGCACGCATATTTTAAAAAACCAAGTATAGCTATTCGGTCAGCAGTATTACAAGCTTCAAAAATGGATGAGTTTAAAGCTTTAGAGGTACTATTTAAAAATTGTTTTTTAGGGGGAGATCATGCTATTGAAGAAGAGGATGACTTACGATTAAATATTACCACTTCATTTTCTGATTTTATTCAGCCTAAGCCTGTTAAAATAGAGGTTTTGTAAGACAAAATAATTTAAGGGTTTAACTTTTAGAAGGATATAAGTACTATTAATCCTTCTAATTTAATGTTTTTCTTTCAGAGTAATGGAGAATAAATTGCACACTATAAAGATAAAAAGTACTGATGGTAGCTCTAGAGCAGAGTTTAGAAGGCAGTTTCATTTAATATGGAATAAGCTAGATATAGAGCGTCATAGAGTGAAAAAAGAAGAAAATAAGGTTAGAGAGAATTTAATTGCTTCGGGTTTGTCAGTAACAAATTACACTGAGCCAATTCCACCTAAAATAGATTTGAATTTACTAGTTGAAGAAGGAGAGTATACTGCCGAAGAATATAAGCAATTTATATCTCAAGAAATGGCAATTGTTACCGAAGAAAGAAAAGAGATAATACCTTTTTCAGAATTTGAATCAACAAAACCTGAGAAAAAACCTACTACTACTACTACTACTACTACTACACAAAAAATAAAGGTGTTAAATACACCAATGTTAATTCAAATAATTGAAGAGAATAAACACTTAATAAAAATAGAGGTTAGATTATTAGATGATTTAAAAGCTCTTTTAGCTACAGGGAGTTTAGATACTTATGGAGTAATTACTAATAAAAAGTATTCGGCTTTAATAAATTTTATAAATACGAATTATAAAGGGTACAAAGCTCATAGGTTTTTAAGAGAGTCATCAGGAAGTGGTAAAGAAGAAAACATATATATAACAAAATCAGGTGTAGATGTTACTAAAGAAAACCTCATAAAACTTATTAAAAAAAGATATTTAATAACTCCTAGTGATGTTAAAGAAGTTAATGTGTTTTGGGAAAATATTATTCAAAAAATAAAAAACAAAGAACTTTCGGTAAACGATGTGTTACTTAATCCGAATTATGCAGAATTACTTCATTACATAGAAAATTTTGAACAAGGGATACCAAAGCAAAAAGTAAATGTAGAAAAATATAGAGAAGCTTTAATTCATAAAGTGGCTCAGGTTTATAATGAAAAAAAGAGGGTTAGAGATAAAACGTTATTAGAAAAATTAAAAAATCACTCTATCTCATTACTAGATATAATGAAGGAGAATCAAGAGGTTTTTTTGATTTTGAGTGCATTAGAAATAGATATACAGCAGTTTAATGAATATAAACTATACCCTAAATTAAATTTAATTTATAAAGAGTTTGCATTAAGTAAATGGTATGCAAAATTAGGAGTAAATAATATTTATTTTAAAGGGGCAACTAGTGAAATTATAATAAATAAAGATGGTACTTATAGTTATTTATTAGATGATATTACAATTAATGCACTAGTAATTAATTTAGAAAAGAAAACTACTTATTGGGGCAGTATTAGGCATTATGAAGCAGAAACTAAGCATGTTTTTGAGTATTTAATAAAAAAAGCTGGTAAAATTAGTTCTTTCAGGGGAGCTGTACCCTATGTAAAAGACCATAAAATAAAGGCAAAAGGATTTGCTAGTTTAGTAATTGATAATTTTAAATTTAGCATTCACGGTTTTTCTTCTCCTGAAGATTTTGATATAAAACTTGATCTTCGCCCTGAATATATAAAAGCATCTGCAAAGCTACATCATGGTACTTACAGTTATTATTTGCATTTTAAAGATGAAAAAGGTGATCAAAAAAGGTATTATCTGCAAACAAAAGATTATTTAGCTTTTGAAATGTTGGTAAAAAAATTAGGGGTGAACCTTGAAGTGTCTTTTACAGAACCGTTAGCTAATGTATATATTGAAGGAATACGTAAATCAAAAAATCAACCAAATAAATTAAGTAGGTACTTTGCTTCGTTACCAACAAGTGCTTATAGAACAAGTGCGAATTTACGTATAGATACCTTTACAAAAGTTGAGTTAGAAGGGTATTTAGAAAAAATGCTAAGTAAAACTTTTACTTGGGATGCTGGCTTAAGTGGGGCAAATGAAGAGATAGCGTTACTAAGTGTATTAAGGGCTATGAAGCCTGAAGATATGTATACATTTTTACACAAGCGTACAGATTTACTATATGAAATTGTTGATAGGGTAGATGGTGCTGAATATGAACGTTTGTTAAAGTATTTAGGACAGTATATTCCTATTTTTGATGCTAAATCTAAAGTTCCAAGAGCATTGTATTTAAGTGAAAGCTCATATATAGGAAGAAAAATCCATATAGAATCGAGTGATTGGAAAGGAGAAAATACTATTTCTTTTGATAACCACAACCAAAGCAGTTTTATATTTAAATATGGTAAAAAAGTAGCTTTAAATGAAGGTTCATTTACTTTTCATCCTTTAGAACTGGTAGCTATAAAAACGGTAATAAACGGAAAAGAAGTAGGTACCTTAAAAGTACCAGCATTTTATTTATATAAAAAATTAGAAAGCCAAAGTAATTGGGATACGTTTGAGTTTTTATTAGATTTAGTAAGTGTAGCCTCTATTTATGGATCTGTTCGATTCCTAGCTACTTCCGCAATAAAACATGCAGGGAAAAAAGTAGTTAAAAAAGAATTACTAAAACGGGCATTAGCTGTCGCCAATATAGCAAAAGAAACAAGTTCTTTCGCTATACGATCTGAGGAGATTACTGAATGGATGTTAGAAAATAAGTACGAAAATTTATTAACTACCTGGAAAATACTTGATACAACAGGAGATTTAATATACTTAGGAAGCAGTTTAAAAAGTCTTAAAAAAATAAACCTTAAAAAAGTAAAGGAGGGAGTACAGCGAGGTTTTGATAAAAACATAGTAGAAAGCTATACAAAGTTTAAGCAATATATATATGAAGTTGATGAGGTAATACAAAAACTTGTACAAGAAGGGAAAGAGGTGCCAGCTAAGCTTAGCCAGCATATGTTTGATTTAGAAAAAGACCTAAATATTTTCTTAGACAATGTAATAGTAGCAAACGGACCAGAGTACCAGTTGGCATTTGCAATGTTAGATAATAGTGCTAAAACTGGTAAAAAACTTAATTTTGATGCTGCTTTCGATGCTGTTGATAATGGAAGAAATACTAGAAAGGCTGAAAGAGTAGCTAAAGAATTAGCAAAAAAAGCAGCTATAAAGAAAAAGTACGGCATTGAGCATTTAACAGCACAACAGTCTAAGTATTTTGAGGCTATAGAAGAGCTTAATATTACAAATAAAGAATTACTTGAGAAAGTAATACAGCATGGTAAAAACACATCTGGTCTTACTATTACTCCTAAAAAAGTTGTGGACAATATTAAAAAAGGATGGAAGTATGATAAAGTTACTAATAAATGGAGAAATCCAAGCAAAATAAGAAAAGACCGAATTAAGGAAACTATTAGAATCCTTAAAGAGAGGGGGTATGATCATTTAGTAAAATTAGCAGAACAAACTAAAAAGTATGCAAAAATTCATGATGAAGGATTAAAAAAGTTTATACTTAACGCTACTGACGAAAAATTTAATGAATATTTAAATATTTTTAGAGTAGGCGGTAAAGCAGGAAACGCCTTTATGCCCTATTACAAACAATTAGGTGAAGGTTTGGAAGCCTTAAGGAAAACAGGTAAAAAAATAGAAAAGGTATCATCTAAAGAATTGAAAAAAGTGATGAAGGGGTATGAGAGACATCACCAAATTATGTTGAATATAATGAAAGAAAACCCAACTTTTCAAAAGGTAATGGATTGGGCATTAAGTAGGAAGCCTCCTTTAACGATAGGCTTTAATGAATTCAAGCAAAATATTATTATATTAGCTAAAGAGCAACATGGATATCATAATGTTAGAACTGGAAAAATGCATGATATAATAAGTGAAGTTGAAAATGTTTTTGAGAAGCATACCCAGTCTGCTATTTTAAAAATAGATCAATTGAAGAATACTATTAAGCATAATGATGAAAAAAGTTTTAAGAAAGCTTTTAATCAAATAGAAGACATCCTTGAGGAAGAAACTGAATTAATTGTAAAAAAAGTAATTCAGGTTAATAATGGTAAATTAGATAATTTATAAAATTTATGGAGTTTAAAGTTTTTAACTTAAAAATAGGAGTAACATATAAAAACAATGAAAATGAAATAATATGTTCTTTACTGGATGGAGAAAAAGCTTTTCCAGGTGGGACAGGTTACTTTTTCCCTAGACATATAGATGAGTATAGGGAAGTAACCAGAATAGAAGATTATCATGGTTGGATAGGAGCTTGTGTGAATTACAGTTTCAACGGACCTATTGTTTCTAAAAAAATGAAAAAAGTTTTAAGTAGGTTTAATATTTATAATAGTGTTTTTCATAAAAGTAAAGTTATTTTTAAGCAGAATGATTATGAATATTATGTATGGGAATTAAAAGGAGGAGGCTTTGATAAGTATATTAATTTTAAAAATAGCACTTTTTGTGAATGGAAAAGAAATAAGAAAATAGGAATTGATTATGTAAAAGCTGAAGGTGAAGAAAATTTGAATGATATTGAATATACTAAAGGTTGGAGAAGATGGGGGTTTGAACGAGCTGTAATGAAACCAGAATTCAAAGAAATAGATTGTATGGCAATGCCATATCCTTATGGTATTTTAATTAGTGAACGGTTAAAAAATGCCTTGGAAGAAGCAGAGCTTACAGGTTTTGAAATAACACCTTTTCCTGTTGAGTTTGAGTATTTGAAGTAGAAATTAGTTTCTGATAAATTTGAATTATTTTTATTAGCTCAGAAGATTTCTTTTCAAAAACTTAATAATATTTAAAGAGGCAAGATTTTTGGTATATTTAAAAACTAGAATTTAGTATAAATTATTAATTGCTAAAATTAAAAAAATGAAAACTATATCTATTATTGCTGTTTTATGCTTGTCGTTTGTAATTGCGCAACCAAAAACAAAAGAAGTGGCTAAAAATTTAAATTCATGTGAGTTTGAAGGGAAAAAGTTATATGGTAAAATAAAACTGGTAGAATATGCATCACAGGCAGATGTTAAAGTGAAAATAGTAAATAATTTCCCTGATTTAAAAGTGAAATTTGTAGAGAACTTTGCTGATGAATGTGGTGAATGGCAAATTGTAGAAAACAATGAAGATTTAAAAGTGTACATCACAGAAAGTTTCCCAGATATTAAAATTCAACCAGTAACATCTTTTCCTGGTTTGGTTAAATAATACGTAGTATAAAATAGTTAAAGAGGTATATATGCTCTCGATATTTATTCATTTTGAATAAATATCGAGAGTTATTTTTTTGTGCTCTTCCTAAAAGTTTCACATATCTCAATGGTGAAAAAATTATATAAGATAGTTTGTTTTTACTGGTGTAAAAATTCAGATAGTATATTGGATTAATGTTGTTGTTTTATGCAAGAGTAGATTATTGACTAATAGTTGGAAATCAAAAAAATACAAACGAACGAAAAATAACACGTTTATAAATTTACTGCAAACACAGGAAAAGGAACCTCTAAAAATTCGTGTAACAGAATCATCTTTTTATTTTTATAACTCACCAAAGAAGAAGATGAAATATGAGTTTACTTACAGATAATGATAGCTTTTTTGACTTAAATGAAAATCCAAAAATACCTGATGTTTCGGTTGTAGGTAAAGCATTTATGAATGCTCAAAATCAACAACCAAAAGTTGTAATAGGTAATTTAACGGTAGCACAAGTGGTGAAAGAAACGCCAAGTAAAACGTTAAGAGAAGAATTAGAAATAATACGAAGAGATACTCAATTATAATTTATGGCAGAAATAGCATTGAAAATAGAAGAGTGGAAAAAAATATATAAAGAGGTAATTAAAGTAACCTCAGAAGAGGAAATTGCTTATTTAAAAAAACCAACAGTAGCTACAGTACAAAAATTTAAAGAGTTAAAAGAAGAAGATCAGTACAAAGCATTAGCTTTTATCTTTAAAGAATGTGTATTAGAAGATAAAGTATATGAAGATGAATTTATACTCTCAGCAAGTAAATCATTATTAGAAAAAATACCAAAAGCTGTTGAAAGCACTATAAGTAAAGAAGTAGGAGTAGATGAGATTAAAAAATCGGCAGCTTTAGTACGACACTACTTTAATAAAGATCCGTATGCTATGCCAATTGATGAGTTTCATCAATTAGTAGGAGAAGCTTTATGGTTACAGGAATATAAAAATAAGCAATTAGAAATGACATTGTCAAACGTGTTGGTGAAAACATTTGCAAATAATTCATTTTAAAAAAGAAAAAGAAAATGGCATTTAATATAAAGCTAAAAAATGCATTAAGTCAATATGAGACACTTATTGATTATGCGGCACAAGAAGTAGTTGATTTAGGAGTTACCGAGTTCAAAGACTTTATTGTAGATAAAAAAGGAGGTGAATTTAATTTACCTGTATTTGCTCCCTTAGTATTTGAACCTTTAATAAAAAAAGATCTTGTACTTCCGTTTTTACGAATAGATGCAGTAAATATTTCAACAAGTAGGTCTAAAAATATCGTAAAAACAGCAATTGAAGGAAGAGATCATACTGTTAAAGAGCATATTTCTAATGGAGATTTTAGTATTTCTGTTGAAGGATTAATTGCAGACGATGGATATACAAAAGAGTATCCAAAAGGGAAGTTGTTTTTATTAAAGCAATTTTTACACGCACCTTATGCATTAAGAGTAACACATGCTATTTTAAATCGATTAGGAGTGTATGAGATAGTAATAGATAGTTATAGTATACCTTCTATAGATGGGGTGAAAAATATCCAGAAATTTTCATTTCAAGCAACTTCAGATGAACCTATAGAACTAATTATTAGAGATAATGCTTAATTTAAATTGCAAAATAAAAGTATATGAAACGAAGGATTTACAACCTTCAGGGAAAGTATATCAATTTACACATGTAAAAAATATAGCTATAAATTCATCGTATAAAAATTTTACAGATACTGCTACTATAACAATACCAAAAGCTATTGTTGCTAATAAATTAAATGATACACTAGGTATTGAAATTGCTAGAAGATTACCTGTTGATTTAAAAGAAAGAAGTGTTCATGAGTTTTTTAAGATCGATTATTATGTCGAAATTTTTTTAGGATATAACGGAGATTCTAAACCTGCTTTTAGGGGGTACATAAGAGAAGTAAAAGGTGATGCGCCTGTGCAAATTGAATGTGATGACATGATGTACTACTTGAAAAAGTACAAAATGGTTGCAAGAGATAAAGCTAAAGAGGTTAAAGAAGAGGATGAGAAAAATCAAATTCCAAAGAATAACTCAAAGACAGTTAATACTCCTATAGAGACTTTAAAGAGTAGATTAAAAGAGATAAATATTCCTTTTTATGATGCAACTAAAATAACAATTGAAAGTATAGGAGATTTAGTAATTGATAGACGTTGGAATATTGTTCAGTTTTTAAAAGAACTCAGAAATAAATTTGATATTTATTCATATTTCAGATTAGAAAAAGACGGAGATGTTTATAAGAGTGTATTATACATAACTAACAACCCTTGTTTGTATAAAGAAAATGAGATCAATACTTTTTTGGAAAAATATAAAAATATTGAAGTGAAAACACCGCTGCCAAAAGCATTGTTAAAAAGAGCTATTTCTTTAACAGGAATTGGTGACGTATTAAATTTTTTTAAAAAGGATGATACGTATATAGGTGAAGGGCGATTTCGTTTTCATTACAATATAATTAATGATAGTTTAAAAGTAACTGAGGAGGAAGTAAAAAAAGTACGCATAAGAGCAGAAGAATACTATGTTAACTCAAACATACCAATTGCTTCAGAAATTGGAGATCCAGATGGAGCGCTAGTAAAAAAATACGTTTTTCATAATAATGAAGAAGAATTAGATTTTGAAGATCCTATTAAATGTAAAAAAAAGATAGAGGAAATAAAAGCAAAATTAGAAGTGATTTCAGGATTACGATTAGCTAAGTTAAAACAAACAGGACTTACTGGTACTATTACAACTTTTGGAGAACCTTTTATGAGACCATTAGATAAAATAAGTCTTGAAAATTCAGAAGATTCTGAAAAAGCAGGTGTATTTCAAGTAGAAGAAGTTCAGCGTAGTTATGGAACTAGTGGGTATAGACAAGTAATAACAGTAGGAAGGTTGCTTAAAAAAGAAAAATAAAGATGGAAGGAGCAAATACTATAATAGAGCAAATTGCTAATGGAGAAGGAACCATACAAACGTATGCGGCTAAAGTAATCGCTGTAAATAGAGAAGAGAAATCAACTCATAACTCAGAAGAAGCCTTTACAGTAAATGTACTAAGGTCAGATGGAGCAGAAATAAAAAATGTTAGATTAAAAGCATCTGTACAAGATAAAGAGCAAGGGGTTGTGTGTGTGCCGAAATTAAATAGCTGGGTTCTTGTGTCAATTATTGAAACTACAGAAACTAGAGCTTTCATTTCTCAATATTCTGAAATAGAAAAAATATTTTTACGTATCAAGGATAATGAAAATAAGTTTTTTGAATTGCAATCTGATGTGAATTCTACAAGTCTGTTATTTAAGAAAGAAGAAAAAAAAGATAAAAAAATAACACATAAAAATAGCACGAGTTTAGAATTTAATGGTGTAGAAAAAGCATTAAATGTTAAGTTTTGGAATGAAGAAGAAGAGAATAAGGTAATTCATGAAACTACAATAGGTTATGATAAAGTAGAAACATTATTTATAAATCCAGATGATGATAAAGTGTTACAAAAAACAACTTTAGATGCTACAAAAGTGGCTGTAGATTTTGATGAAGGGTTGGGTTATCAAACTCTTATGGATAAGGATAAAGTACAGTTTGATTATCAAAATGAAAATGCACCAGATGAAAAACTTCACTTTAAAATGGAGAAACTTTTTAAGGTAGAAGCAAATGGGAAAAACTTAAAAGATGAAATTGAGGGCTTTATAGATGTAGTGTCAAAAATAGTAGTTGTACAAGGAACAAGCCCAGATGTAGGTAAATTAATAACAATTAAAAATAATATTTCCAAAATTTTAGAATAATGCCATTAGTTAAAATAACATTAGAAACTGCTATAAAAGCAGCATTAGAAAAAAATCAAAAACCTAATGGAGGAGATAACCCTGAACAACAAATAGAAGCATCTATTAATGATTTGGCTAAAGATTTAACTGATGCAATACATAACTATATTAAGTCAGCAACAATAATAACTCCTCACGGACCGGGTTCAATATCATAAATATATGGAAGACTTTAAATTAAATGAAGAAATGGATTTAGCATTTGAAAATGGAGATTTTTCTATTGAAAATACTGATCAACAAAACATAGAACTTATTTTATTAACTCATAAAGGAAGTTTTAAAGAATATCCAATATTAGGTGTGGGTATTACTGATTATTTAAAAAGTCCTGAAATAATTTCAAGACTTCGATTGGAAAATGAAATAAATAATCAGTTAGAATACGACAATTTTACGATAAAGGAAGTAGATGTTAATAATCTTGAAAATATACATATAGATGGGAATTATTAGATTAGAAGAAAATCAAAACCTATTTGATGCTACATTACAAGAATATGGTAGCATAGAAGGGTTGTTTGAATTATTAGAAGCTAATGAAATAACTAATATAGCTCCTGTAAATAATGAAACAGAAATTTCGGTTTATAATGATTTAGAAGTAAAGGGTAAAATAGCAAAAAGAGATATTGTAGAATACTATATCTCAAGAGGTAAAAAACCAGCAACTAAATTGTCTAAAAATGAATTAGAACTGTTAGTGAAATCTAAAGATTGTGAAGGGATAGAATGTATGGAGATTGAACACGATTTTATTGTGTATAAAGAACCAGAGTTGAAGCCTAAAAACTGTATAGAAGAAATAATTTACAATCAAAAGGATGAAGGTATCGGGTATATGGAAGTAGCTCAAGACTTCATAGTGCACAAGAAAGAAGAATAAAAATTACATAGATGTTTGTTGAAGTAAATGTTACTATAAATCATCTAACATAAAAAGAAAAATAAAAATGGCTCGTACAATTGCAGAAATACAACAAGAAATATTAGTAGAAAAAGAAAAATACAGTGAACTATCAGCTTTAACAAGTACATCAAAAACAGCTGTATGGAAATTGTGGGTGTATATAGTGTCTACTGCTATTTGGTTACACGAAAAAATAGTAGAAAGAAATGCACTGCTTTCACGTCCACATACACTTAATTGGTATAAAGAACAAGCGCTTGGTTTTTTATATGGAATTGGAGATGATGTAGATAAAGGAGCAATAAATTTAGAATGGAGAGATGGGTATTTTCAATATCCTAAATTATCTGAAGAGAAAGTAAAAGAGTTGAGTATTATAAAACACTGTGCTATTTCAGAAAGATTGTTTGATGAAGTAGAGAAAAAAGGAGATCAAGATTTAAATAGCGAAAACTTATCAAATATAATAAGTGAGTACTACTACAATCAAGTTGGGGTGTTAACGCTAAAAGTAGCTAAAGAAGTAGGTGGAAAAAAAGTGCCACTAGAGCTACAGGAAAAAAGAGCTTTTCGTGCCTATATGAATCAAATTAAAGATGCTGGTACTCAAATACGAGTAGTGTCAAATAAAGGGGATATTATTTTTATTGAGTTAGAGGTATATGTAGATCCTTTAGTAATTTATACAGAAAACGAAACGGATTCAGATAAACAAAATGTAGGTAAGTTGCTTAATAATTTAGCTATTAGTCCTGTTGAAGATGCTATAAACGAATATGTTTCTACTTTGGAATTTAATGGCGCTTTCGTGCCTACTTACTTAATTGATAAAGTTCAAAAAGTACCAGGTGTAGCATTACCTCTTTTAAGAAAGATATCAATTAAAAAAGAAGGTGAAGATACTGAAAATGTTGTTTATAATGATTCAGATGCTAAAAAGGAAACTCCATTTTTTGTGGCAAATTCAGGGTATTTTAATCTAGATTCTGATAGTTTAAATATTACGTATAAGCCATACAATCTTCAAACAAATCCTAATTTTAATGTTTAGATCCTGATAAAAATTATGTTTAAAAAATATACAGAAATACATTGGGGTAAAACATTGTTAATGTTACTACCACCTTTATTACGTAAGAAGAAACAAGCCGTTTGGTTACAAGTTTTATCAACTCCATTACAAAGTTTATATAAAGATACTTTATATAAAATGCAGCATAATGGACAAGTAATGTACTTAGAAAAAGTATTGAATGAACTTTTTAATCCAGGGGTAAAGTATACTTATAGTACATCAATAGAAGATAAGATTGAGAAAGGATACATTTTTATTGAAGATGCATTTAGGCCAAGAGCTCAATATTTATATACACATAATGAAATTGAAAATAATGGAGATGAGGCTATTATAGTAACAAGAAATGGAGAAGTATTAAAAGATGAAACAAGGTATAAGAACTTTTTGTATTTATCTGGAGCTTCAGATTTTGATAGTACTGAGTTCTTTAATTTTAGAATATATATACCAGGGAACTTGATAGTATCCTATGAGAAATACAAAGAAGTACTTTCATGTTTAAATGGTAAACTAGAAAGTGGAATGATCACTATTAAAGAACAATCAGAACAAATACAGGAATTGGCAGAGATGTTAATAGGTAAAAAAGATAGTTCGTTTAGTAAACATCCTGATGCTATAAAAATAACAAGTGCTAAGTTTCATAAAGTGGTCAATTATTATAAACTAGCAGGGAAAAGTTATGAAACACATACCTATAAATATTCCAAAAAAACAACGTTAGATACAGTACGAAAAGATAAAGAAGAAAAGCAATCTTTAAAGAAGTACATGTACGTTAAATAATAGTTAGGGTTGATTTAAAATAATAAAAAAAAATAAAGAAATGAAAAGAGTTGTATTCGGTTACGGAGGAGGTTTTCCTTTAGAGCAAGAAACATTAATGCAAATACAAGAGGCATATTCTGAAGATATGTTAGAAGCATTATTTGCACAATGGGGGTTAGATTCTGGTAAGAAATATTTAATAAAGAAAGCTACTGAAAATGAAGATGGCTGGGTTGTTTTACCTATTGAAATTTTAGTAGAAGGTAAAGAAGATACTAGTGAAGGAAGAAAAGAGATAAAGCTTCAGTTAGTAAGGTTATTGTATAATAAAGGAGGTGCTAGAGTAAGTGTTGAAGATGTTAGAGCAGGAGAAAAAGGAAGTTTACAATATGCTAGTGGAACTAAAAATAAAGTATACGAAGAGTTTATTGCGAAACTAGTACTATCTGGAGGTAATTACGATCTGTCTAACTTTAATAAGTTAAAAACAATTAAAGAATTGACAGATGAGGTATCTAACAATGAAACTCAAATAAATACGATTAAAGAAGCGTACTTGCCTCGAAATGGGTCAAAACCAATGACAGGAAATTTACATCTTGGAGAGGAGAAATCTAGTGTAACTAATGGGGAAGATGGTACAAAGTTGTTTTTTAAAGGCACAGGGAATAATACAGATAATGTTTTTATAAATAAGCATACCCCTAGTTCAGACACCACAGAGTTAAGAGTGAGTATAGGAGACAATACTGATCAGGGGGGAAGAGATGCTTTTGTGGTTGGAGGAGCAGTAGCTGGTCAAGAAACTTGGAGAGAAAAATTCAGGGTTCAAACAGATGGTAAAGTTGGTATTGGAGTGTCTGATCCAGATAAAAGTTTAGAAGTTGATGCTAGAGGAGAAAGCTTAAAGTTTAAAAATTTAAAAAACGTATCTAGTCAAACACCATTAGTTATTGATGCTGAGGGTAATGTCGGTAAAAACACTACAGGTATTAGTAGTGCTAACTTTTTACCAGGAATGGTAATGATGTGGAGTGGAGACCCTACTACTGTGCCAGTTGGTTGGATACTTTGTGATGGAAGAACAGGAATTAATGGAATTAAAATACCAGATTTAAGAGGTCGGTTTATTGTAGGATATGACTCAAGAAAGTCTACTTCTCCTGTTAATACTTCTTCAAAGAACACAGAAAATTATGGTAAAATTCATAATACTGGAGGGTTAGGTACTGTTAAGTTGGAAATAAGTGAAATGCCAAGGCATAAGCATGAGTGGAAATATGGGACAGAAAAAGATGATGATAATTCAGGAGGATCACATAACGAGTTTACATTAATTCCTAAAGGGAATAATTATGTTAGCCCAATAGAGGATGCAGGAGGAGATAGTCCACACGAAAACCGCCCACCTTATTACGTATTAGCTTTTATTATTTATGTGGGAGATTATAATGTTTTACCTGTAGTAAATGCAGGTAAAAATCAAATAATTAAGTTGCCAACAAATAGCGCAACGCTTTCTGGTAGTGCAAGCGATAGCGATGGTACTATTTCTAGTACAATTTGGAGTCAAGGTTCTAGTAACCCTAGTGGGGCTGTTATAGTAAGTAATAATACTTTAACAACTCAAGTTACAGGTCTGGTTCAAGGAAATTATACGTTTAAACTTACAGTTAAAGACAATGAAGGAGCTGTAGTAAATGATACTGTTGTTGTAGCGGTTCATGCTCCTGTAATATTTAGTGCTTTTGGAGTTCTTAAGTTTAAGTTAGATGGTTCTCCTCAAAATAATATTCCAATTGGTATTGATGGGAAAGTAAAAGTTCGAATGTCATCAAGTTATAATTGGCAATTGGAAAATAAGCCAGATTTTATGACGATTACTCCTAATAGTGGAAGCGGAACAGAAGTTCTTACTGTAACAATTGAACCTACTAGTGTTAAACGTAGTGGAACTATATCTTTTTTAAATGAAAATAATGAACGAGCTTCTTTAGCTTGGAGTCAAGAGTCAATAGTTATCGGTCCAGGTGGCGGTGGCGGAGGTGGAGGCGGAGGTTGCTTCGATCTTGAATCTGACGTTTTAATGGCTACAGGCAGAAGTAAAAAACTTAAAAATATTGTAGTAGGTGATGAATTAAGAGTGTTCGGATTTACTAAGTTATTACCAGCAGGTAAAGAAGAATTTAGGCTGTTAAGTGAGTTGATTAAAGGAGCAACTAAAGAGGTTGGTAAAGTAGTAGATTTCGGTACTAAAAAAGTGAGCGAATATCGAAAAATAACATTATTAAATGGTGAGATATTACATGTTACTCCTTCGCACCCAATATTAGCAAGTAGAGATAAGGAAGAAGTAGCTTGGTTGTTACCTGATGATTTAAGAGGTGGTTATTATATAGTTGATAAAAATGGAGTTTTGGTTGAGATCGAGTCGAAAAAGACTATAAAAGAACCATTGGAAATAGGCCTTTTACAGCTAGAAAAAGGTGATAATTATTTTGTGGAAGGTTGTATGGTACACAATGCGAAAATTATAAGAGCAGAAGCTAGAGTTGTTGGAGATATAGAAGCAAAGCCAATAGCTAGAGTAGATGTTTTAGATAAACTACCTGAAGAGGTGTCAATTAGAAATAATTAAAAGAGAAGTTTAATAGAAAATTTAATGTTTGTAATCAATGAATGGGATAGTTAGTTTTTACTAAGTTTATTCCATTCGTTTTTATAAGCTAGATCTTATATGTAGAATTTTTAAGAAGTTAAATTAAAATGATATGAAAAAATCGAAAGAAGTGCTTAAATCCTATTTTCAAGCTGGAGATAAGCCAACACAAGTACAATTTGAAGATTTAATTGATAGTTTAGTACATCAAGATGATGAAACTAAAATATATATATCTAAAGTAGAAATAAATGATAGAGGAGATACTGTAGTAGGATTGTCAAATAGAGGATCTATAACAGTTCCAAAACCTAAGATTTCTCAGGATAATAAAATAAGAGTAATAGATTTAGGCGATGTGCGACTTTTTCCAGGTCATTCTGAAGGTGGGCGTAGAGAAATTAATATAGCAAGACCTATAGAAGGTGGAGTTATGGGGCCATTACCGATTGGTGGAATTGTTAGAGGTGTTGAGAAATTATTAGTGAATATTTTAAATAAATCGAACCCTCCAATTACTATTTTAGAAGATGAAATAGTGATTTTTGAATATAATTTAGTTGAGCAAATGCAAAGTTAATAAAAAAGGATATGAGTAAAAGAAGATTTTTAATTAAAGGAGGAAAAGGGAAAATAGGAGTTGGTGAAAGGCAAATTCATCCACAAGAAATTATTCCTATTTATGAAGATAATTCCTTGTTGTTTGCAGGAATTAGTAGAAGATTACAAGGTGTTGAGTTTTTAGGTGGTAGAAATAGAAGTGTTTTACATTATGATAGAGTTCCTTTCATTCAAATGAAAAATGATACTTTTTCAAATTCGGCACTATTTTTTAATCCAAATCCCTATGCTATAGTAAAAAACACAAAAGATGAATTTTTCTTTGGTATTGATAGAATCAAACCAAATTCTAGATTCAATCCTCAGGGTGCAGTTATTAAGTTAGATATAAATTTATATAATGATCCTTTTAACCCTGTACCGGTTTCTTTTTACTGTTTGGCTGATGAAAAAATAACATTTCAAGATAATAAGCGAGTATTTTATAAGCTTTATCCAAGTAACAGCGGTGTTTTGTCATTTAACTTTAGAAATTCAGGTTTTTATAATTTTTCTATTATAAGAGAAGGAGTGAGTATTAAAGACAATACTTCAACAGTTGAACTTAAAAAAATAAAAGTGTCCCTTTCTGCAGCTCAATTAATTGCAGGAAAAGCCGTAAGTTTAATTCCAGCGCAAGGAAAAGATACTGTTATAGAGTTGATTTCTACTGTTTATAAATTTAATGTGGGTAGTTCTGTATTTAATAATTCAGCTGGGCTAAAGTTTCAAATAGGAGCAGAAGATATGTTTAATGGCTCAAGAGTGGTTTATATTTCTAGTACAACAAGTTATATAGAGAAATTTACTTATGCAGAAACTGAATCACAAAGATTACAGGAACATGCTCCTTTAAAAGTAGTGCCATCAGGAACTTTGCCAACATTAGGAGATGGTTCAGTTGATTTTTATTTAACTTACAGAGTTATTAATTTATAAGTTAAAAAGTATATTAAATAAAAAAAGCACTTACATTTATGTAAGTGCTTTTTGATTAAAAGTGGTCCCACGAGGACTCGAACCTCGGACCACCTGATTATGAGTCAGGTGCTCTAACCAACTGAGCTATAGGACCCGTTATTTTGGGTGTGCAAAGATAGCATCTTTTTTAAAATACCAAACATTTTTTACACTTTTCTGTTCATTAAATTTTCACCAAAAGTGCGTAAGCCTTGCTTTGCGTCCTCATTTAGTGTCATGATATCTAAAAACTCGAACGACTTATTTGTGTAGTATTCAATAAGTTGTTGTGTGTGTTGAGGTATGTTATTATCAGTGAAAATAGAAGTTGTTTGCTTGATTTTTTCTTCAATATTTTTTTCTTTTCCATTAAATAAATTTAATAGATTTTCTCTATCAGAGGTGTTCGCTACTTCAAGAGCTTTTAAATATAAATATGTTTTCTTGTTTTCTATAATATCTCCAGCAATTTGTTTCCCAAAAGTATCTGGGTTTCCAAAAGTATCTAAGTAGTCATCTTGTAATTGAAAAGCAATACCTAAGTTTAAGCCATAATTATATAAATGTTGAGCTTGTTCTTCATCAGCTTCAGCTACAATAGCTCCCATTTTTAAAGCAGCAGCTACTAAAACAGAAGTTTTTAAACTAATCATTTTAATATACTCATCAATAGTAACATCATTTCTAGTTTCAAAATCAACATCTAACTGTTGTCCGTCGCAAACTTCTAAAGCGGTTTTGCTAAATAATTGAGCTAATTTTTGAAAAACAGCTGGTTTGTAGTTTTCAAAGTATTGATATGCTAGTATTAACATAGCATCACCAGATAAAATACCAGTATTTATATCCCATTTTTCATGAACAGTCTCTTTACCTCTTCTTAAAGGGGCATCATCCATAATGTCATCATGCACCAATGTAAAGTTATGAAAAACTTCTACAGCTAATGCAGCAGGAAGAGCCTCTGTATGACTTCCTGAGAAGATATCAGAAGCAATTAATGTTAAGATTGGTCTAATTCTCTTACCTCCCAATTGTAGAATATAATCTACTGGTTCGTATAGGTTTTTAGGCTCTCTTGTAAAGTTTTGTTTTTCTAAATAGGTTAAAAAGTCTGAATGATATTTTAATAAGTCCAAATCTGAAATTTTTTGTAAAAATAAGGTAAACAAAAAAAGTACACCCAAAAGAATGTTAAAAAAAGATTAAAACTTAGGAAACTTTTATTGTTTCCTAAGTTTCCTTTCGTAGATTTGCAAAGAATTATGAGAGATAAAATTTTAGAAAAATCGGGAGAAATGTTTTTAAACCTTGGGTTTAAAAGTGTTACTATGGATGATATAGCAAGGGAGCTGGGGATATCTAAAAAAACAATTTATAAGTATTTTCCTAATAAAGTTGGTTTGGTAGGAGCATCAACAGAAGCAGTTCAAGAAGCTATTGATGCAGCAATTTTATTTATTAAAGGACAAAAACATAATGCGATAGCTGAAGAGTTTGCTGTAAAAGCAATTTTTAAAGAGATGTTTAAAAACGCGAAAACGTCACCAATGTATCAACTTAAAAAGTATTATCCTGAAACATATGCTGAGTTAATGGAACGTGAAGCATGTATGTTCAGAGATTGCAATGTAGATAATTTAACAAAAGGGATTGAACAAGGACTGTATAGGGAAAACATAAAAATAGATTTAATAGTGAATTTTTATTTCACATTAATCTTTGGCGTTTTTGAAAGCGATTTATATGGGCATGAAATGAAAGAAGTAATGAAAATAGAATATGAAGTATTAGAATATCATATTAGAGCTATTGCTACTGAAAAAGGGATAGTAGAATTAGAGAAACAATTAAAAATCATAAATAAAAATCACTAACAATGAGAAAATACATATATAGTGTATTTGTATTCTTTTGTACGAGTTTTTTACTCGCACAAGAAAAAGAAATAAGTATATCAATGCAAGAGGCAATTGATTACGCTATAAAAAATAACTACAGCAATAAAATAGCTTCAAAAAATATTGAAGCTGCAAAAGAAAGGAAATGGGAAACAACAACAATTGGTTTACCTCAAATTGATGGAAAGGTAGATTATCAAAACTGGTTGAAACAGCAAGTTTCTTTATTGCCAGGAGAAATTGCAGGAGGTGCTCCTGGGTCTTTTGTACCTGTGAGATTTGGAACGCAACAAACAATGAATGCTTCCGTAACATTAAGACAATTACTATTTGATGGTTCTTATTTAGTTGGATTGCAATCTGCTAAAACATACTTAAAGATTTCTGAGCAGGCAAAAGAAAAAACTGTTTTAACAACAAGAGAAGCAGTAATTAACGCATATGGTAATGTTTTAATAACTGAAGAAACTATTAGTATTTTGGAGAAAAACAGAAAAGTTTTACAAAAAAACTTAAATGAAACTCAAAAAATATATGATAATGGATTAACTGAATTAGAAAATGTTGAGCAGCTACAAATAACTCTTGGTAATGTAGAAAACAATTTGAATAATGCGAAAAGAATGAAAGAAATTGCATATCAAATGTTAAATATATCATTAGGAAGTTCAATAGAAAAAAAGTTAGTGTTAACTGATTCGTTAAATAGCTTAGTGGTTACTAATACCGATTTAGATTTGCTAAGTAAAGTATTTGATGTTAAAAAACACATTGACTTTAAAATGGTTGAGAACGATCGTGAAAGTAAACGATTATTAATGAAGTTGGAACAAAGTAAAGCACTACCAAGCTTATCAGCTTTTGTTAATTATGGAGCTAATGCCAATTCAAATGATTTTAATTTTTTTAGTGGAGATCAAAAATGGTTTGATTATTCGTTGCTAGGAGTAACTTTAAATGTACCTATTTTTAGTAGTTTCGGAAGAAAGTCAAAAACAGCTAGGGCTAGAATTGAATTAGAGAATGCCGATATTAAAAAAGAAGAAGTAAAGCAAAAACTTCGCCTTCAAGCAAAATCAGCAAAAAGTGAATATCAACTAAGTATTGAAAATTATGATACTGCTAAGAAAAATTTAGCATTAGCAGAGCGAATAGAAAAAAAACAACAAATAAAGTTTTTTGAAGGGATATCTTCAAGTTTTGATTTGTTGCAAGCACAAAATCAATTGTATTCGCAACAAAATAATTATGTGCAATCGATGTTAAATGTCATTGCCAAAAAAGCCAAATTAGAAAACGCACTAAACATACCTATTAAATAATCAACTAATGAGAAGGATTGCAATTATAATAATCACAGCAACACTTTTAGCTTCATGTGGAAGCAAAGAGCAATCAGTTGAGTCGGTAATAAACTCAAAAGATTTAAAAACAATTCGTACTAAAAAAGACGAGTTAGATAAGAAACAACAAGAATTAGCTACTCAAATTAAATTATTAAACAATGAAATAGCTAAGTTAGATACAAATAAAAAAGTACCATTAATTACTGCCATTAGTGCTCATGAAGAAGTTTTTGTTCACTATTTAGATTTACAAGGGAATGTACAAACTAAAAAGAATGTACTAGTATATCCTGAAATGGCTGGTAAATTAGTAAAGGTTTACGTTAAAGAAGGACAACGAGTAGTAAAAGGTCAGGCATTAGCTAAAATTGACGATGGTGGTTTATACCAACAAGTTGCTCAAGTAGAAGTTCAAGCTGCATTAGCGAAAACTACATTTGAAAGACAAAAAAGATTATGGGATCAAAAAGTTGGTTCTGAAATTCAATTTTTGCAAGCAAAAACAAACTATGAAGCTACTACTAGATCTGTAAATCAATTAAAACAACAGTTGGGAAGAAGTGTAATTAAAGCACCTTTTACAGGAATTGTTGATGATGTAATTAAAGAGGAAGGTACTGTAGTAGCACCTGGAGCAGGTGCAGAAGTGTTTAGAGTTGTTAACTTAGGGAATATGTATATTGAAACTGATGTTCCAGAAAGTTATATAACAACGGTAAAAAAAGGAAAAGAAGTACAAGTAGAGTTTCCAGTTTTAGGAAAAACAGTAACATCTTCTGTACGTCAAGCCGGAAACTTTATAAATCCTGCTAATAGAACATTTAAAGTTGAGGTTGGAGTGCCAAATAAAGATAGAAGCATTAAACCAAATTTAACAGCGAAATTAAGAATTAACGATTACACGAATCAAAAAGCTATTTTAATTCCTCAAAGTATTATTTCTGAAAATGCAAAGGGAGAGCAATATGTATACATTGTTGAAAATGTTAAGAATAAAATAGGAAAAGCGAGACAAGTAATTATAAAAACAGGTAAAACTCAAGGAGATGTTATTGAGGTTTTATCAGGTCTTACCAATGGAGTTCAAATTATAGAAGAAGGAGCTCGTAGTGTTAAGGATAAACAAGAGGTTAAACTATTAAACCAATAATTATTTAGGATGACTGAAAAACAAAAAAAACAAGTCGATAAAGAATTTGGTCTATCCTCTTGGGCTATTGGTAATAAAACTACCATCTATGTATTAATGGTGTTAATTCTTATTTTAGGAATTTCTGCCTTTGTTAACATGCCTAGAGAGAATTTCCCTGAAATTAGAGAGACTAAGATTTATATCAGCTCTATATACCCTGGTAATACAGCTGAAGATATAGAGAAATTAATAACTGACCCGTTAGAAGAGAAATTAAAAACGGTTAGTAATGTTGTAAAAGTAACATCTACTTCACAAGAAGATGTTTCTATGGTTGTTGTAGAGTTTGATGAAAAAATAGCAGTAGATCAAGCAAAACAAAAAGTAAAAGATGAAATAGATCAAAAAACGTCAGGTGAAGATTGGCCAACATTTAACGGAGCGAAGGTAGAACCTAATGTTTTTGAGTTAAGTATTTCTGAAGAAATGCCTATTTTAAATATTAATATTTCTGGAGATTATCCTGTAGATAAGTTAAAAGAATTTGGAGAATATTTAGAAGATGAGATAGAAACGTTATCAGAAATTAAAAAGGTAGATATCCGTGGAGCAGAAGAGAAAGAAGTTGAAATAGCGGTAGATATTTACAAAATGATGGCAGCTAAGGTTAGTTTTCAAGATATCATTAATGCTGTTAATGGAGGAAACTTAACAATGTCTGCCGGAAACTTAATTGCAAGTGGACAAAGGCGTACTATTCGTATTTTAGGTGAAATTGAAGAACCACAAGAGTTGCAAAATTTTGTTGTAAAATCTGAAAAAGGGAATTCAATTTATTTAAAAGATCTTGCTGTTGTAACCTTTAAAGATAAAGACAAGACTACTTATGCACGTGAATTTGGGGAAGCTGTTGTAATGTTGGATGTTAAAAAACGTTCAGGTAAAAACATGGTGGAAGCAGCAGAGAAAATTAGAAAGATTGTTGCTGATGCAAAAGTTGATGTATTTCCTAGTAATTTGAAAGTTACTATAGCTAATGATCAATCTTCTAAAACAATAGGTCAGGTAGATGATTTAGTGAATAATATTATTTTCGGAGTTATTTTAGTGGTATTAGTACTAATGTTTTTCCTTGGGTTTAAAAATGCACTATTCGTAGGTTTTGCAATTCCGATGTCAATGTTTATGTCATTAATGATATTAAACTGGTTAGGATATACTATGAATACAATGATCCTTTTTGGTCTAATTATGGGGCTAGGAATGTTGGTAGATAATGGTATTGTTGTTGTTGAAAATGTATACCGTTTGATGGATGAAGGAATGACAAGAATAGAGGCTGCTAAAAAAGGGATTGGAGAGATTGCTTTTCCTATTATCATTTCAACATTAACTACAGTTGCTGCTTTTGTTCCTTTAGGAATGTGGCCAGGAACTATGGGGCAGTTTATGATTTATTTTCCAATAACATTATCTGTAGTGTTGGGGTCATCTTTATTTGTTGCGATCTTTTTTAACTCAGTAATGGTTTCTCAATTTATGAGTGTGGAAGATAAAAGCATGCCTTTAAAGCGTATTATAACGATGTCTTCAATCATGGGAGGTATTGGATTATTGATTATAATTTTTGGAGGTGCTAATAGAGCTTTAGGAACAATAATGGTATTTACGGCTATTATGTTATGGTTGTATCGAATAGCATTAAGACCATGGGCAAATGCTTTTCAAAATAAAATATTACCTAGATGGGAACGTTTTTATGAAAAATCATTAAGAGCAGTTTTAAAAGGATACAGACCAATAGTTTTAACTGTTTTAACAGTGGTAATGTTAGTGGTTGCTTTTGGTGGTTTTGGAGCATCTGTAGCTAGTCAAAGAACAAAAGTTGAATTTTTTCCAGATAATACGCCAAATCAAATTATAGTTTATATTGAATACCCTCAAGGTACAGATATAGAAAAAACGAATACTATAATGAAAGATTTAGAAGAGCGAGTATATAAAGTATTAAACTCTTCCGAATATCTTGATGGTGATCATAACTTCTTGGTAGAAAGTACTGTTTCTCAAGTAGGAGCAGGCTCAGGGAATCCGCAAACTGATGGGGGTTCTACTGCTGAAATGCCACATAGAGGAAAAATAACTGCGTCAATGCGTGAGTATAAATTTCGAAGAGGGGCAAATAGTAAAGAATTGCAGAAAAAAGTAACGGAAGTTTTAAAAGGAGTTTATCCTGGATTGGCAATTTCCGTAGAAAAAGAGGCAGTAGGTCCTCCAGCTGGTTATCCTATTAATATAGAATTGGAAGGGAAAGATTATGGAGAATTGATAAATACTGCTGAGAAGATGCGTGATTTTATCAACTCAAAAAGTATTCCTGGAATAGATGAATTAAAGATTGATGTAAATAAATCAAAGCCAGCAATGTTAGTTAATGTTGATCGTAAAAAAGCTGGAGAGCTAGGAGTTAGTTCTGCTCAAGTTGGGCAACAATTGCGTAATTCAATATTTGGAGCTAAGGCAGGGATTTATAAAGAAGATGGTGAAGATTATGATATTTATGTTCGTTTTAATAAGGATAATAGGTATAACAAGAGCGCCATTTTTAATCAGAAAATAACATTTAGAGATCCTTCAAATGGTCAAGTAAAAACAATACCAGTTTCTGCAGTAGCTAAACAAACTAATACGTCAGGATATAGTGCAATTAAACATAAGCAAGCTAAGAGAATTGTAACCGTTTATTCAGCTTTAGCTCCTGGATATACAGATGCGGCTTCTATTGTTGGGAAAATTAGAAGCGAAATGAAAACGTTTACTGAAAAACCAGCAACTGTTAAAATTGATTATACAGGACAAATTGAAGAACAGAATAAGCAAATGTTGTTCTTAATGGGGGCTTTCTTTACTGGTTTAGGGTTGATTTTCTTTATTTTGATTTTCCAATTTAATTCGATTTCAAAGCCTGCTATTATTATGTTGGCAATCTTTTTAAGTTTAATTGGAGTTTTTGGAGGGTTAATATTAACCGCAGCACCATTTGTTATAATGATGACGATGATGGGTATTATTTCATTAGCAGGTATCGTTGTGAATAATGGAGTGGTTTTATTAGATTATACTCAATTACTGATTGATCGCAAAAAAGTAGAGCAAAGTATAGGAGAAAATGATTATGTAGATGTTGATACCTTAAAAGAAGCTATTATTAGAGGAGGTAAAGCACGTTTACGACCAGTATTATTAACTGCAATTACTACTATTTTAGGGTTAATACCATTAGCATGGGGAATAAACATTAACTTTTTTACCTTGGTTAGTGAGTTAAACCCACATATTTATATTGGAGGTGATAATGTAATATTCTGGGGGCCACTTGCAAAAACGGTAATTTACGGGTTATTTATAGCTACCTTTTTAACTTTAATTGTAGTGCCAATATTATTTTATTTAATAACTAAGTTTAAAATGTGGTTACGTAGCGTTTTATAATTAGTTTATTTGTTAACTAAAAAAGGTTGGAAGTTTTAAAGCTTTCAACCTTTTTTATTGTAATTTGATATGATTGCTATACAATTAAGTAATTTAAAGCTGAATTATTGCTCTTTATAAAGTGTGTCATTCATTGGATGCCTATGGAAGATAATCTTTTAAGAAATATAGAATATTAAAAAACCAGTAAAAAAGGGATTTCTTACTGGTTTTTATAGGTTATAATATAAAGTGTTAATCAGGCAAACGATCTCTATCTTTTTTTGATCGGTTAAAGCGATAAGTAAGCGTTATTGAAGTAAATCTACCAATTGGACGATTGTATGTATTTGTTGTGTAATTTTCTCCTGTTATTAATTGTTTGCTAACTCTTGAGTCTAAAATATTATTCATATTTAGAGTAACAGTAGCTTTATCTTCTAAGAAATCTTTGCTAATCCCTATGTTTGCTCTGTATTGAGCTTCAGTAAATATTTGCCCACTTTGTCTTTCTCCTCTATAGTTAAAGCTTGACTGGATGGTAAGTTTTGAAAATCTTATTCTTGAATTTAAACGAGTAGACCATGTATTGTCGTTTACTGTGTAAATCCCTCTTTGATCAAAAGAATAATAGTTAAATTCACTAGATAAACGCCACCATTTGTAAGGAGAATATCGTAAAGCTAATTCAGCTCCAAATCTATTTTCAGTTCCTGAGTTTATAGGTTTGGAAATTAATGCTCCTGTCGTATTTGGAATTATTAAGGTTTCAAAAACATTTGTTGTACGTTGATAATAAATAGAAGGATTAAAGGTGAATTTATTCCAACGTTTTAATACACCTAACTCAAAAGAGTTTGTGTACATAGGATTTAAATCGGGATTACCAACACGAATATTTCGCCTATCTGAAATTCCTCCAAAAGGGTTTAAATGCCAGAAACTAGGACGTCTTATTCTTCTACTATAACTTAGTTGTATGTTTGTTCTCTTATTAAAGTTATAGGTTAAATGTGCTGTTGGAAATAAGTCAGTATAACTTTTTGCAGTTTTAAATTTATTTTTCCTGTCTGTACTTCCAGTATTAGCATATTCTGCTCGTAGTCCAACTAGGTATTGTAATTTGTTTTTTCTGTTACCATATTGTATGTATGCTCCGTAAATACGTTCGTTGTATTTTAATAAGTTATCTAAGCTATCTATTAGTGTAGCGTTGTCCCATACTTTATAGTCGCTATCAATGTTCCTGATTTCTCCTTTTATTCCCATTTCAATATGTGTTTTTATTGAAATAGGTAATTTAAAGTCAGATTGAAATAAAAAATCTTTACTGCTTTCTATATCTCTACTTTTTAATAAATTTATTGCTGAGGTTGTAGGAAATGTTTGTTGCTCTTCAACTAATTCGTTTTCGTCATCATTCCAAAAATCATATTGAAAATTTACAGTTAATTTTTGACCTTTTTTGGCAAATTTTTTTACAAAGTTTAATTCAATTTGATTCGCTTTTTGAGGTTCTTTATATGTTTCTTTAGAGGTAAGAATATTGTCTATTTGTTTTAAGTTGTTTAAAAAATTAAAAGTATAATCTACATTGTTTTTACTGGTGTTATTTCTATAGTAGTAGCTTAGGGTTAGGGTGTTTTGATCATTTATGTAGTAATCACTCCCAAAATAAAGATTAAACGTACTGCGGGATCTATTCATGTCTGTTGTTCTATTAGAAAATGAACTAATAGTGTTATTGGTAAAATTAGTTCTGTTTAAGTAACCATTACCATTAAACGACATGTAACGATATGAAATATTTGAAAATAGATTAAATTTTTCTTTTTTATAGTTCATATTGTAATTAATACTATGATTGTCTGGCACTCCTGCGGTGAGTTGGAGTGAGCTACCAAAGTCATTGTTTTTATTTTTCTTTAAAATAATATTAATGATTCCTCCGGTTCCTTCAGCATCGTATTTGGCTGATGGATTCGTAATAACTTCTACCTTTTGGATGGTTTCTGAGGGAATAGATTCCAAGCCGTTGTTGCTTGTTAAAACAGAAGGTTTTCCATTAATTAAAATACGTACATTAGAGTTTCCTCTTAGGCTTACTGCACCTTCAATATCTACATTAACAGAAGGAACATTGTTTAAAATGTCGTTTACTGACCCTCCTTTTGAAATTAAATCTTTACCAACGTTAAAAACACGCTTATCTAACTTGTATTCGGTAGTTGATTTTTCTGCAATGACTTCTACTTCATCTAAGGCTTGAGCATTTTCTTCTAAATGAATAGTAACCATTTTTTTGCTCTTTGTAAGTGAGAGACTATTTATGGAATAGTTTTTAAATCCTATAAACTCAACTATTACGTTATAAACACCTTTTTTGACTTTTACAGAATAGTTCCCTTTTTGATCAGTTGATTCACCGGTTATAATTTGATTTGTAGCAGGGTTTTTAAAAATAATTGTTGCGAATTCTAATGGTTGATTTGTGCTCTTTTCAACAACCTTTCCAGTAACTGTTACCTGTGCTGAAAGTGAAATTACAAAGAATAAAATAAATATTGATAGTAAATTTTTCATGTTTTTTATTTAATGTATTTTTTTAATAAGGTTATCATAGCTTCATTTTTTGTTGAAATTGCATGGTACATTGGGTATTCGTCACCAGGAGAATTCAGCATAGGATCTGCGCCGTTTTTTAATAAAATTTCAGCAATTTTATAATGGTTATTTCTAACAGCAGCAATTAAAGCAGTGCCATCACCATTTACTTGTTTATTAATTTTTGCTCCTTTTTTAATAAGGTAACTAACGAAATTTAAATGCCCATTTGCTGAAGCAGCAATTAAAGGAGTTTCGTCTCCAGATGAATGGTATTCAGTTGAAGCGCTATAAGAAATTAAAAGTTTACCAATAGTTAAGTCTCCTTTTCGGGCCGCAGAAACTAATGGAGATCTTGGTTCTCCTAAACCTCTGTAGCTACAATTTGGATTTGTAGTTCTTAATAATGTACGAACTTGTGTTATGTTTCTTTTATTTACTGCATCTAGTAGTTTCTTACAATTGTCTTGAGAGCAGCTTGATAAAGTAAAAGAACTAATAATGATTAATAATAACCTTTTCATCTTTTTAGAATATTTAAATTGTTAAACAAAAATGAGATGTATTTGAGGATATTATATAGAGAATAGACAAATGAGTACTAAAAGTCGACGTTTGGTGTTTTTTTAATTAAATAATTAGTTTAGGAGGAAAAAGAATACAATTAGGAGTAAAAAAAGCTAGTTTGTCGATTAGTACTAATAATTGATTATGCTATTTATATATTTACAAGTATGATTACAATAACAACTATTATTAATTTTTTTCAGAAGAACAGAGCATTACAACATCTTCTATTTTGGTTTGCTTTTTTTATTTTAGATTTCCCTAAAGATTCTATTAAACATAATCAAGAGTTTACTTTTATAGGAACAACAGTGATGTCCTTATGTCATATGATTCCACAAATATTGACTTCTTATTTTTTAGCGTATTATGTAATTCCAAAGTTTTTGTTGAAGAAAAAATATGTAAAAACAATTATATTGTTTTTGTTGGGATCTTATTTGTTAGCTGCATTTAATCGGTTTTTAGTGGTGCATGTTGGTGAAATATTAGTTAGAAAAGGTTTTTTTACACAAGAGCCAATCTTGGAAATACTATCCGATTGGAAAAAACTACTTTTTTATTACATACCAAGTATGTATTTAATTACATTAATTTTTCTTTCGGTTAAGTATTTTATGGATTATAAAAAAGTAACGGAAAAAGGGTTGGTGCTAGAGAAAGAAAAAACTAAAAGTGAGTTGGAAACTTTAAAAGCACAATTAAATCCACATTTTTTATTCAATACGTTGAATAATATTTATACACTTTCTTTAGAGAACTCCCCAAAAACAGCAACATCAATTGGTATGCTTTCAGAAATCTTAGATCATGTGTTGTATAGGTGTAATGGTAAGTTTGTAACACTTTCTAGTGAAATACAGTTGATGAAAAATTATATAGAATTAGAAAAATTAAGATATGATGATAGATTGCAAATTTCTTTTATTACAGAAATTGAAAATGATATAGAAATCCCTCCATTAATTTTATTGTCGTTAGTAGAAAATGCTTTTAAACATGGAGCTGGAGAAGATAGCGGGTCGCCAAAAATTAATATTTATATATCAAATGATGATGATGGGTTTCTTTTTAAGATTTCAAACTCTGTGTCAAAAGGCTATCAATCTAAAAGCAAAGAGAACATTGGTCTTACGAATATTAGAAAGCAACTTAATTTAATTTACCAAAAAAAATATAGTTTGGAAATAGATTATTCTAACTATAATTTTACGGTAATATTAAATATTAATGAAAGTTAGTTTATGAAAATAAAATGTTTGTTAGTTGATGATGAGCCATTAGCTATTAAGTTAATAGAAAATCATATTTCAAAAATTGATTCTTTACAGGTTGTGGCTACTTGCAATAATGCTATAAAAGCATTTGAAATTTTAAGCACTCAGGAAATAGATTTATTGTTTTTGGATATAAAAATGCCTAATATTACTGGAATTGATTTTTTGAAAACTATAAAAAACCCTCCGAAAACAATTTTCACAACAGCATATAGAGATTATGCTATTGAGAGTTACGATTTAGAGGTGGTTGATTATTTATTAAAACCTATAACATTTGAGCGTTTCTTCAAATCTATTGATAAATTTCTTAGAGCGAATTCTTTAATTGTACCTGAAAAAAAAGAAGTTTTAAAAGATGAATTTATCCTTGTTAAATCAGGAAATAAGCATCATAAAATTAAAATTGATCAAATTTTATTTATAGAAAGTTTGAAAGATTATATTAAAATTCATACGGTTAATGATAAACGAATTGTTTCTAAATACAAAATAGGTGAAATAGAAGAAGAATTAGCACATAAAAATTTTTTACGTGTACATCGTTCCTATGTCATAAATACAAATAAAATTTCAGCTTTTACAATTAATGATATAGAAGTGAATTCAGTTGAAATTCCTATTGGGGCTAGTTATAAAGATAAGGTTATTACTTTTTTAAAGAATATAGTTTAATACATTTGTAGTTGAAAAATTAATATCCATTATGAATATCACATTACTTGAAGCTGAAAATGTAATTAGCAGGGCGAAAATTAAAGCAAATCAATTAAATGTATATATGAATATAGCAGTTGTTGATGCGGGAGCAAATTTATTGACTTTTGCTAGAATGGATGGAGCTGTACTAGGAGCTATAGATATTGCTATTAAAAAGGCTAAAACAGCTCGTTTATTTAATAAGGAAACAGGAGTGTTAGGTGAGCTATCACAACCTAATGGACCTTTATTTAATATAGAACATTCTAATGGTGGATTAATTACATTTCCAGGAGGAATTCCAATAAAAAATACTGAAGGTGATATTATAGGGGCTATTGGGGTTAGTGGAAGTTCAATAGAAAATGATTTCCTTGTAGCAGAATATGCAGTTGCATTAATACAGTAAGTTTATAAGAAAATATGAATAAAAAAATATTTACTGTTGATGAAATTAAGAGAAAAATTGAATTCTATTGTGTATACCAAGATCGATGTCATAAAGATGTAGAAAAAAAAATAAGAGAATATAATTTAATCCCCGAAGCAAGAGAATATATTTTATTACATCTTTTGGAGCACAATTTTTTAAATGAAGAACGATTTTCAAAAAGTTTTGCTAGAGGAAAATTTAGAATAAAAAAGTGGGGTAAGCAACGAATAGTTCGTGAATTAAAACAAAGAGAGATATCGTCTTATAATATAAAAACGGCTTTAAAAGAAATTGATGAACAAGATTATATAACTACTTTATACAGTTTAATAGAAAAGAAAAATAACTTTTCAAGCGAAACAAACTTATTTAAGAAAAAAAAGAAAATTATAGATCACCTATTATACAAAGGTTTTGAAACTAATTTAATTTTTGAAGCGGTAAATGAAGTCGTTATTTGAATTTAGATAAGAATAGCGAGTCTTGTACTTTTTTGATGTCAATTACTTTTTTGATGTTGTTGTTAGGAATCTCTACAGATAAAACATAGTGTTTAATTTTCCATTCGTTATTTTTATTTTTTTCTAGTACTCCTGAGCCTCTACAGGTTCCCATCCATGTATTTAGTAATTCATCAAACCAAACAATTTCTTTGTTATTACTAGTGTAAATATTTCTTTCAAGAGGTTTAAAATTCCAAGCTTTTCCTTTGTCAAAATAAGGTTTACAAAAATTACTGAATTCTTTTTTAGTCCAATTTTCTGAAGCATCAGTCCCAATATAAATAGAAGTATTCGCCAGACTATTAAAATAATTTTCATAATTAGCTTCTGCAGCAGCATTGTGCCAATTGTTTAATAACAGATTAACTTCTGTTTTTATTTCCTTAACACTAATTTTTGGAGTCTCTTTTTTTTCATTACAGGCAGTAAAAAAAAGTACGCTTAAAGAAAATAATAATAGAAAATTTTTCATCTTGATTATAGAATTTGGTCTAATAAAACCAAAACTACTAAAAAATAATTGAATTTGTAATTACTTGTTTTTAATTATAAAAACAAAAAACCGAAGCATATAGCTTCGGTTTTGAATCAAAAAAAATATTTTATTATTTTAAAATAAGCTTTTTAGTAGCTGATTTACCATTCATTTGCATTTTTAGTAAATATATACCACTAGAATAGTTACTCATGTCTAAACGATGATTACTATCTTTAATATTCTTTTTAGAGAATACTTGTTTACCAGTAATATCAAAAACACCAACATTCATAGTTTCACCTTCTGATTTCCATTTTAAATTAAAAATACTTTCAGATGGATTTGGAGAAATTGAAATGTTATTTAGTAAAGTAACATCACCACTAGATAATGTACCTTCAATTACTAAATCATCAATAATTACTCCTTCTTCATTAGAACTATCATCTGAGATGAAAGTAAATCTAAATATAAAACTACTTTCATTTGTAAAAGTGCTTAAGTCATGGCTGTATTCATGTATTGTAGCATTTGTTCCTCCTAATGGATTAGCGTCTTCACCTTGACCGGTCCATTGTTTACCAGGTAAAGGGTTTCCTTGAGGAGTTTTAGTAGCGCTACTATTATACCATTTAGGGTCAGACGCGTTTCCTAAGACAGTCCAATTATTTCCTTGATCTAAAGAGTATTCAACTACCATATAGTCAAAATCTCTTTCTGTATCAAATCCCATTTTGAATTTAAGAACAGGATTGGTTACGTTTATTAAATTATAGCAATTAGAGTATAAATATCCTTTGGTTTTGTTAGGGTAGTTGTCACTAACTTTAGTAGAATAGGCTTTAGAAGAAGATTTAAGTAATGTTTTGTTAATACTACCTATTTCCCATACGGTTTCATTTGTTGTGTCTGTGTATAAAGTTTCCCCATTGTTAAATGTATTTACATCGGTAGGCTTTGAATTAAAATCATTAATTTTAAACTCAGTTTTTAATGAATTGTTAGATGTATATTCATCATTAGTTGTAGTTATATTTATGTTTAATATATGACTACCTTTAGTTGATGTTATATTTGGGATTGTTATTTTTTGACTTGATCCAGATGTAATATTACCACTCCAATTATAAGTTTTGTCAAAACCACCATCAATATTGTATTTAATAATAACATCTGTTACAGCTTGCTTACCTTGATTTTTGATTGTTATTTCAGGACTAATTGTAGCATTACAATTTAATCCTTGAGTAGGAGAGTTTATTTCTAATAAACGTATATCCTTTTCAGGAGCTGCATTTGGAATATCTGAAGAGAAGATACCACGACCGTAAGTAGCTGCAAATATTTTAGAGTCTTCTTCGTTGATTTCTATATCTCTAATTTGTACATTAGGTAAGCCGCTATCAAATGTCTTCCATTCAGAAAGGTCATCATTAGTGTAATATACTCCTAAATTTGTACCTAAATATATAGTATTATTTCCACTTCTTTGATGGTGTTTTATTACTAATTTATTTTCTGAAGGTAAATTTTTTGTTATTTCAGTAAAGTTGGCTGAGAGAGCGTTTATATTGGTGGTTTTGTACACACCAAGAGCACTTACCACCCATACGGTATTAGAGTCAGAGTTACTTACTTCTACTGATTTTACGTTACTATTGTTGAAATTTACTCTAGTGAAATTTGCACCACCATTAGTACTTCTGTATAAATCAGAGCTTCTAGCAACATATATAATATTATCATTATTTGGATCTATTTCCATTACTTCTAAATCACCTCCAAAGTCTTGATTAGAAACTTTAATCCAGTTATTGTCTTGTAATTTATAAACTTGACTGTAACCAGCATATAGTTGTCCTTTGCTGTTTGATACTAGGGGGGTGATCCATTTTCCTCCACTATCATTAGCAGAGGTTCTTTCTGCGCTAGGAGAACGGACCCATGTATCAGAGCTAAGGCCTCCATTGGTTGAAATATTTAGACTTCCTCCATATTGTGTAAATCCTGAGTATGTTTTAGGGTTAGTGGGATCAATTACACCTTCCATTCCATCACCACCATGATAATTATACCATTTTCCATCAGTAAGTCCAAAACCTCCATTGTCTTGTAATCCTCCTGCAATTGTATTAGCCTTTTGTTGTGATACTGATATTCTATAAAACTGACTTATTGCTAGGTTTTTAGTTAAATCTGTAAAATTACTTCCCTCATCAGTTGATACATAAATACCTCCATCCGTACCAGCAAAAAATTTATTATCTATAAAACGAAGAAAATGAATATCTGCATGTGTATAAGAACCTGTATTAGGATCATTCCAACGATTTAATTTAGCAAAATCATCACCTCCGTCAGTAGATTTCCAGATGTCCAATACTCCAACATAGACTGTGTTTTTATCAGTAGAAGATACAGTTAAAGCTAGATCGTACCATGCTTGAGTACTTTCAAAAATATCATCAGATTCTTTTGTTTTTGCAAAAGTTTCACCACTGTCTGTTGATTTATAGATTCCATTAAAATTACTTCTAGAAAACCCTGCACTAACTATATATATATAATTAGGGTCAATAGAGGTAACATCCATAGTCATCCTTGAGGAATTGGTTAGACCTGTAATTGATTTTTCAATAAAAGAATCACCACCGTCAGTGGATTTGTAAAATTTATCTTTTGTTATAGCATACCAAGTGTTTGAGTCACCAGGTTTCATTTTAAGATCTATAATATTTGCATTTAGTTTAGTAGTCCATGAATTACCTCCATTAGTTGATTTTTGAACTCCAGAAGTAGTTGCAACTAAAATTGTTTCAGGGTTATTAGGATTAATATAGATTTCATTCATGAATTGTGTACTACCAGAAGGTGATATTCCAGGAATAGCTCCAGTGTTACTCCATGAAGTTCCTCCATTGGTAGATTTCCATACACCAACAGAGTAAGAATCGTTAGCGTCATCATCTCCTGTGGTTATATAAATAATATCTGAATTTGTTGGATGTATAGCAATTCCTGATACTCCTATTTGAGGTAAATAATCTGTTAAAGGATTCCAGTTAAGGCCAGCATCAGTAGATTTCCAAATACCTCCAGCTGGAGAACCAACATAATAGGTGTTTGTATTACTTGGGTCTACAGCTATTGCATTAATACGACCTTGTCCAGTTTGTTTAAAATTAGTGGCATTATACCTATTTGAATTTTCAAAAGGTCCCAGAGGTTTCCAGTCTCCATTATTTTTTTTGTTTTGTGCACTTAATTGCTTTTTTTGTTCCCAAGCATTCCATAAATCTTTGGCAGGTGCAATAGTTCCATCAGCCTTTAAATAATTTGACCAATGGTATTCCCATCGTTTAAAGGGTTTTAGACCACTACCTTTTTTATCTCGGTCAATGGTTTTAAAGTAAGCTTCTGCAGCCTTAGAAACATTTTCTAAGGTGGTTTTTTTCTTTTGCTTTAAATCACTTGATTCAGACCAAGGAGCATTAAGCTGAACCTGCCCATAAAAAGGAAATGTTAAAGCGAAAAACAATAAAAGGGTAATTGTATTTTTCATTCTAAAAATTGTAAAAGAGTTATGTTTTTTATTTCATTTTAACTAAAATAACATTTAGTAGTCACAATATTAACATATTTAACACCATAAACCCTACTAATTTAGCGTATTTTTTTGAATACTTCATCAATTTTAACAGAGTTGCTGAATTTGTCTTTTTTATAAATTGCAATTATTTTAGAGTTAAGACTGTTAAATGTTGAAAAAATATTTTCTATTTGTTTGTTTACTTGTTGTGAGGAAATTGCAGGAATATACGTCATGTCAGCTAATCTTAAAACTTCATTTTCAAAAACATTAATTCGTGCATTGAAAGCAGGTGTTTTAAGTGTTTTTATAATATTGCTATCTTTCGCTTTCTTTGTTAAATTTTTTAATTCTAAAGCGTTGTTCAAAGCTTCTCTAGGAGTTGTTTTTTCATATTGATTAAGAAATTCAGCTAAATCAGAGTATTCTTTCCACTTTTTTAATTTGATTAGAAAAAGGCTATCTAAGTTATTATAGGTATAACTATTTGTAATATTCATTCCACTTTTTGTTATAGTAGTTTTTTTTGTCTCTTTTTTAGACTGAGAACAACTTAAAACTATAATTAATACAAATAGTTTTAAAAAACGAAGAGCTGGAAGTTTCTTTAAATTTATCATGATGTAAAATTACAGATTTATTAGTTAAAGTCAAATTGATGTTTTTTGATAGAAAAATTATTAATTCTTAAAAAACAATATTTTTATTTTATGAAATCTGAAATTTGTTACTTTTGTATGTTTATATTTTTGAATTATTAATAAATGGAAGATACAATACTAATTATAGGTGCTTGTGGTCAAATAGGTACTGAGTTAACTGAAAGGTTAAGAGAGGTTTATGGGGGTAAAAATATAATAGCTTCTGATATTAGAGAAGGGAATGATGAAATGATGGCTGCTGGCCCTTTTGAAATAGTTGATGCGACCAATAAAGAACAAATTTTAGAAGTAATTGAAAAGTACAATGTAAATCAAGTATACCTAATGGCAGCAATGTTATCAGCTACTGCTGAAAAGTATCCTTTAAAAGGTTGGGATTTAAATATGACTTCACTATTAGCTGTCTTAGAATTAGCTAAAGATAAACATATTGAGAAAGTTTATTGGCCTAGTTCAATGGCTGTATTTGGTAATACTTCTCCTAAAATGAATACTCCTCAAAAAACTGTAATGGAGCCGTCAACAGTTTATGGTATTAGTAAGGTTGCTGGTGAACATTGGTGTAATTATTATCATAATAAATATGGGGTTGATGTACGTAGTATAAGATACCCGGGGATCATAAGTTGGAAAACATTACCTGGTGGAGGTACTACAGATTATGCTGTTGATATCTATTTTGAAGCATTAAAGAACAAAAATTTTGAATGTTTTTTAGGCGAAAATACTAGGTTGCCAATGATGTATATGAAAGATGCTATTGACGCTACAATACAAATTATGCAAGCCAATTCTGATCAAATTAAAATAAGAACCTCCTATAATTTGGGGGCAATTAGTTTTACTCCAAAAGAGATTGCTAATGAGATAAAAAAATATGTTCCAGATTTTTCTATTTCTTATAAGCCTGATTTTCGACAAGACATCGCTGATACATGGCCTCAAATAATTGATGATTCACAGGCTAGAAAGGATTGGGGTTGGAAGCATGAATTTGATTTAGCTTCTATGACTAATGATATTATTTCGAATCTGAAAAAAAGTAAAGAATACTCGTTGTAAGCTTTCTAAAAAGTTGCGTCTAAAATTGAGTGAATACAACTAAATAGTTTAGTGTTTTAGTTAAAAATATTTAAGATGAAAGAAATTATTGAAAAGAGCTTAAGTAAAGCAATGTCTTACGATGATTATAAGGTGTTGGTTGATAAACTGATTAAAGAAGGAAAATCAACTGGAGAAAATCAATCTGAAGATCTTTTAAATTATAGTGTTTTAAATGATAAACGAATGAAGCGTTTAGATAAAACGTTACATGTTTCTTCTGAGTCTATTGAGAACGTAAAAAAAATTAAGGATAAACAAACGTGGTTGGTATTAACTGAAGGATGGTGTGGTGACGCAGCTCAAAATTTACCAATGATAAATAAAATAGCGAAAGAAAACTCAAATATAAACTTACAATTAGTTCTTAGAGATGAGAATTTAGATTTGATGGATAGTTTTTTGACAAATGGAGGACGTTCAATTCCGAAATTAATAGTTTTAGATGATAAGAAAAATGTGGTTGGTACATGGGGACCTCGACCAAGTGAGGCAACTGCTATGGTGAAAACTTATAAAGAAAAAAATGGAAAATTAGATGCAGAATTCAAAAAAGATTTGCAAATTTGGTACAATAAAAATAAGGGTAGAAATACCGAGGATGATTTGGTATCATTATTGAGCTAATCAAATTAAAATTAAAAGTTTAAAATCCGTTTAACCATTATGGCTAAACGGATTTTTGTTTTGGTATCTTTGCAGCTTAAAAGAAAGTAATATGTTGATAGATTGTGATTTATTGTCTAATGAAGCAAAGGTTTGGGTATATCCATCAAGTAGAAAATTTTATCCTCAAGAAATTGAAGGAATAAAAAAAGAATTAGAAGATTTTACAACTGAATGGAAGTTAGAAGACGAAAACTTTAAAGCATCATATAAATTAATTTACAATAGGTTCATTGTTTTCTATGCTGCTGAAGATGTAGAGTTAAAAAATGAAGATATTGATAAACAAGTAGCTTTTATTCTTGGGTTACAAGAAAAATATAGTGTTGAGTTACTAGATAAAATGAATGTATGCTTTAAGCAAGGCGAATTTGTTCAGTATAAAGATTTGAAAGATTTTAAAAAGATGCTAAAGCAAAAATCAGTATCTCCTAAAACCATAGTTTTTGATAATTTAATTCAAACAAAAGGAGAATTAGAAAGCCATTGGGAAGTGCCTATTACAGAAAGTTGGTATAATAGATTTTTATAATTTTATAGTATTGATTTACTTAAAGTGCAGTAATAAATAAAAAAGAGGTAGATTAACTAATCTACCTCTTTTTTATGGCTTTTAATTAAAAGAGAAACCAAAACCAATAGAAACGCTATCGAGATTACCGTTTTTAAAACCAGCTATTTTTTTTCTATGAAAATCTAATCGTAAGAGCCCATTCCATCTATTGTTACTTATTGAAAGCATTCCAAACCCTACTTTATAATAGTTCCCATTTGAGAATTTTTTCGATAACCTAAACATTTGTCCGTAACTAGTTTCTATAAAATAAGCATCGCTTGAATTTCTAATGAAATTATATCGTAAGCTAGCAAATGCTGGAATAGAGTTAATGGCATAGCTAAAATGATGATCATATCCAACATTTATACTTGAAGCCCAACGTTTGTTAAATTGATACCCGAATCCTGTTCTTAATAAAATAGATTTAGGAACTATAAAAGGACCGTTTCCTTCTTCGTTTATTTTATACTGTTGATTTATACCAAAAGTTGTGCTTAATGATCCTGTAAAAAAAGGATGCGCTTTATCATTTTGAGAGAATGAAGAAGTTGTTAATGTTATTAGGCTGATAAGTAGTAGTTTTTTCATGTTGAATTAATTTTCGAGTAATTACTCAAAAATTATTCCATAGTTTTTGTAACAGAAAATATATTTTAAACGACTAATTTAAAAAAAAAGAAATGGGAGGAGAAGGTAGCATGCAGGCCATGAATACTATTATACGTAATAATAGAAATTATTTACGTAAAAAAAGAATGTTTAAAAGGGAAAGAAAAGTAAATGTAATAAGTGATAATAAGAAGCTCAAATTTAAAAAACTATCAAACTCAGAGATAGAAAAGTATAAAATAGAGCTTAGGTTGAAATTTAGGAAAGAGGAAAATTTAAGAGTAATTTGTTTTACATTATTCGTATTGATAATTAGTAGTATTTTTTTATATGGTGTCTATTTGGAATATCAAAAAGATGAAGAAAGAACAGCTCAAAATAAATTATACCAACTGAAAATAAATCGAAAAAAATATCTATATCTAATAGAAGATGGCGATAAATGGTTGCTAAAAAGACATTATAAAAATGCAGCATTTCAGTATAAAAAAGCCTTAGAGCTTTTTCCGGAAGATAGTGTTACTAAGATTAAGTTACTTGAAATTAAAGGAGCATATTAATTTTCTATAGAAGAGATAAACCCATCAATACTTAAAGCTTTATTTACAGAGAAATCACCAATTTTGGTTCTCCTTAAAGCAGATAAGTGAGCGCCAGAATTAATAGCTAAACCAAAATCATAAGCTAAAGAGCGAATATAAGTTCCTTTACTACAAACAACTCTAAAATCAACTTTAGGTAAATTGATATTCGTAATCTCAAATTCAACGATTTCAATCTCACGTGATTTTATTTCAGTCGTTTCACCTGCTCGTGCTAATTCATATAAACGTTTTCCTTCTTTTTTTATAGCTGAAAAAATAGGTGGTTTTTGCTGAATTTTACCAATGAATTTTTTGGTTTTACTGTGTAATATATCTTCTGTAATATGGTCAATAGGAAATGTTTTGTCTATTTCTGTTTCTAGATCATAACTAGGAGTAGTCGCTCCAATTGTGAAAGTACCCGTGTATTCTTTGATTTGACCTTGGTAAGTTTCAATATTTTTAGTTTGTTTACCAGTACATAAAATTAGTAATCCAGTAGCTAAAGGATCTAAAGTTCCAGCATGCCCAACTTTTATTTTTTTTATGTTATACTGTTTGCGAATATGCCAGCGAATTTTATTTACTACTTGAAATGAAGTCCACTCTAAAGGTTTATCAATTAATAAAACCTGTCCGTTTTTGAAATCTTCTGCTGTCATTTAAAAAAATAAAGAATAACTAATAGCTAATAATCCTACAATAGCACAATATAAAGAAAAGTATGATAATTTACTTTTTTTAACTAATGAAATCATCCATTTACAAGCAAGTAAACCAGAAACAAAAGCGGCTATAAATCCTGCTGTAAGCGGAAGTGCTTCAGAACTTTGGAAGTTAATGTCACCACTTAAAAGATCTTTAGCTACTTTTCCAAAAATTAAAGGAACAACCATTAAAAATGAAAAACGAGCAGCTTTGGTACGATCAACTCCTAATAAAACAGAAGTAGAAATTGTTGCTCCTGAACGAGATATACCAGGTAGCATTGCAATTGCTTGAGAAATACCAATAATTATTGAATTTGAAAAGGATACGTTTTTAGTAGTGTTTTTAGCTTTGTCAGCAAGTAACAGTAGTGCGGCGGTTACTAAAAGCATGCAGCCTACTAATAATATCTTTCCTCCAAAAAAACTTTCTAACTGTTCTTCAAACAATAATCCTATAATAACTGCAGGAATCATAGAAAGTACAATTTTTAAAGAGAATTTAGTTTGTTCATTCCACTTAAACTGAAATAAACCTTGAAAAATTTCTAAAACTTCTTTTCTAAAAATAACAAGAGTACTTAAAGCTGTAGCAGCATGTAACACTACAGTAAAAGTTAAACTTTCTTCTGGTACCGATGTGTCTCCAAAAATTGCTTTGGCTAATTCTAAATGTCCACTTGATGAAACAGGTAAAAATTCTGTTAACCCTTGTATAATTCCAAGAATTATTGCTTCTAATAAATCCATGCTTATTTTTTAGGATTGGCAAAAATAGCATAAATTTCTATACCAAGACCAATAATAACTAAGGTAGGGGCTAAACGAATTCTACGCCAACTATAAATATCAGGATTAAAAACTTTAGGATCGTCGCTACCGCCACCTGCCATTAATATAAAGCCAAGTGCAATAACAGCTATTCCAATAAGCATAATAATATAATTACGTTTACCAAATAAAAATTGTTGTTTTGAGTTGTTTTCGTTTTTCATTACTGTAAATTTTAGTGTGTGATTGAAAGAATAAACTTTAAATCAATCACTCTGTATATAATTTAATAATACAAATCGTTTGTTTGTAAATTTAAGAATCGTTGAGTAGCAAAAAATGTACTAATCCATGTGATAAAAAAGGCAATGAATAGCACACCACCAGTAACATAACATAACGAAACATAATCTTTAATTAATTCAAGTGTTGGTATATAGCTATCTACATAGTAAATTACTATTGATAAACCAAGAAATGCAATAAAAGCACCTAGTAATCCAAGTTTAATACTTTGCCAAATAAAAGGTTTTCTAATAAAACGTTTAGTTGCACCTACCATTTGCATAGTTTTTATATTAAAACGTTTTGAATATATAGATAATCTAATAGAACTATTTATTAAAATAATGGCAACTAGTCCAAAAAAACCACTTAAAACTAGTAGCCAAAAACTCATGCGTTTAATATTTTTTGTTAATAACTTAACTAAAGGCTTATCGTAGTTTACTTCAGCTACATAGTTGTTTTTTATATATTTTTTTTCAAGTTCTAGCATTTTTTCAGGAGTAACATAAGTAGCATTTAAATAAATGTCTATTCCGTTTTTTAATGGGTTGTCACCTAAAAATTTTAAGAAATCTTCACCTAAATCTCTTTTATATGATTTGGCAGCTTCTGCTTTACTTATGTATGCTAAGTTTTTTGTGTAAGCTTCTTTTTGTATAGCAGTTTTAAATTTATCTAACTGTTTTTTAGAAACATCATCCTTTAAAAATAAAGTCATCACAACTTTTTCTTTAAAGTGATTAGCAACTTTCGTTGATTTTAGTAAAACTAAACCAAGAACACCAATCATAAAAAGAACCAAAGCAATACTTACAACCACAGAAACGTAAGAAGATTGTAAGCGACGTTTTTGAAAAGAATCAAAAGATGTATTCATTTTAATAAGTCAGTTTATAAACCCTGCAAGATACTAAATACTAGTCAATGCTCAATAAGGAATTATTATTTAATAATTATTATAATTAACGTTTAATAACTCGGTTATTGCATTATAATTATTTACACATTAGAGTTTTTAATTTCTTGGCAAAGTTCAATTAATACCCCGTTCGTTGTTTTTGGGTGTAAAAAAGCAACTAGTTTGTTATCAGCTCCTTTTTTAGGAACTTTATTTAAAACAGTAAAGCCTTCTTTCTCTAATCGATTAATTTCTTGTTCAATATCATCAACGGCAAAAGCAATATGATGAACACCTTCTCCTTTTTTTTCTATAAATTTAGCAATAGGACTATCTTCTTTTGTAGCTTCTAGTAGTTCTATTTTGTTAGGTCCAGATTTGAAAAATGAAGTTTTAACCCCCTCACTAGCTACTTCTTCAACTTTATAATGAGGTTCACCAAATAAAGAAGCAAATAGTTGATTTGACTTTTCTAAATCTTTAACGGCAATACCAATATGTTCTATTTTATTCATAGGATAAAAATAAAAAATATAGTTTGATATTATAGGTTTTCTAAATCTATTTTTTCAGCCATAATTATAATCACATCCGACCTGTTAATTAGCGATAATATTTGAGCAGTAATGCCTTTTAATTGTTCGTGATTAGAGCAAAAGCTCCATACTTCGTTTAAAAAAATAGTAAAGTTTTCATTTGTGTCGTATTTAAATTCTTTTGTTTGGTATATTACACCTAATAATTGATTAATTAAAGTTGAAGCGTTTTCTAGTTTTGTAGAATAAGCAGAAAATGTTTCCCACAAATCTTGTTGAGCTTGTGTTAATATTGTTGCTGCAAGATGTGCATATTCTTTTTTTTTGTTTCCATTGGTACTTGGAATAAAAGCTGTTAGCTCACCTCTTTTTACTGAAAATTTAGATGACTCGGGTAAGTTAAGTTCTTGAAGCATTTTTTCGGTATTAAGTAACCAGTCGTTTATACTTCTAATGCTTTGCGAGCTTTTTTTCTCTAACTGATTTACTAAGTTGTGAATTCCTGAAAGTTGCTTTTTTATATTTGAAGTTATTTTTGTTATAGATTTCCTCATGGCTATTCAGGTAGTAATTTAGATTCTTTCTCTCCATTTTCATTCTCTGAAGTATACCATTCCATACTTTCTTCGTTTAATGTCATTTTAATTTGAACAATATTTTCGGGTTTAATTTCATTCAATTTATGAGCCTCTACAATAACTTTTGTGTTTTGTTTAACCAACTGTCTAGTTTTGATAGAAGATTTAAGATCAGTAGTTAATTTGTTCACTAAAGAAGTATAGTCTAGTTTTTCTTTTGAAACGGAAACAAATTTTTCAGCAACTCTTTCTGAAAATTGTTTTAGTGAAAGGTCTTGGTTTTCGGTAGATTTTATATTTCTTTCAAGTTCATCGGTTTCTTTTGCAATAACCGACCGTATGCTTATAGATGTTTTTCTATCAAAAGAAGTGGCTTTTGAAGCGTCTTTTAAAATGGTATAAGTTTTAGAGTTAAATCCAATATTATCTATAGGTTGATATTCTTTTTCATAACTATTTTCTAATTCACCAATAGCTACAGGAATTGTAAGTTCAATGTTTTTAGCTTTAAAACGAGGAATTGAAAAATGTTTTAATAAATCGTGTTTTGCAAATTTTTCTGCAATTTCTAAAGATTTTAAATCCGACATTAATCGGGCTTCTGAAATGCTAGTGGCTATACCTCCAAGGTATTCATTTAAATTGACCATAATATAAGTTTTTAAAAAGAGGCTATCTAAAAAATGGTCATTACGAATGAAATGAAGATTTTTCGGAATGGTGTTAAAAATAATTTTTTAGATAGTTCCTCTTTATTTGTTAGTGTTAAGCAACTGCAGCTATACTGTCTTCAAGCATGTCTAAGATTCTGCTTAAACCTTCAGGTAATTCATCATTCACAGCTTTTACTTTTACTCCTAAGTTGTAAGTTTTATCAACTTTTACTCCTTGTGAAGTATTACGCTTATAAGAAGCAGAAGCTTTAAAATTCACTATTTTATAGTTAATACCTAGTTCTGCACTAGCAGCAAATTCAGAAGAAACATTTCTAGTTTCTGTTGAGCTTAACCTAGCATTAAAATCAATATTAACTTCATCAATTCGTATAGAAGGAATTGTTAACATTGTTAAAAAAGGTACTTTAATTTCTACTTCGTTATCTAAAAAGTTATTAGTAGTGTTTGTAGAAGGAGGTAGGCCTTCATCTGTTAATTCTTGGGCAGTTTTACCTACATGTGGATTAGGAACTGATTTTTTGTATTTAAAATCTACATAACGTAATTGGTCAACTGTGTTAGGATCATTGTCATTTTCAAAACCAACTTCTTTAATGAAGTTTACAGTAGCCATTGAGGCAGCTGTTTGTGCTTGAATTGCAGCCTGTAAAGGCCCACCAACATACACATTAAAATCTAAACTATTCAATTCTGGAACTAAATTTGGCATAATATTTATTTTTTACCTACTCTATTTATTATTAGGCTTTTCGGTTAGCGCCTTTTAGTCTTTCGAAATAACTGATGGCAAAATTCAATTAAATTAGAAGTGTATTTGTAAGTAAAACAACTATAAAGAGTATGTGATAACCCGTTTGTTTTTTAAGGTGTTTTCTCCTGAATAAAGAGTTTATTAATTGTGTGAAAAGATATGAGGTTTGTTTATGAGAGATATGTTTTGATATAACATTTTTAATGAATTAAAACTTAAAAAGTCAACAGTAAAACCCATGAAAACCCAATAGGGTATTAGCTTTTAGGTTTAGGGTGTTTTTCCTGATTGTTTTATGTAAAAGCTTGATTTACTTAGGTACTTGTAAAAATGATTTGCTTTTCAAAAGAACAAGAGTGTATATTTGACTAGAATTAAAACCAAACATATTATGAATAAAAAGAATATATTTCAGAAAATAATTGGAATATTCAAAAGCATATTTTGCAAAGAATGTACCTATGAAGAGTGTATAGAAAGTGCAAATGAAAATGGTGTTTTTTGTTATAAGGATGAAGGTAGAACAAAAGAGATGTTGAGCTACTCAGAAATTATTGAAATGCTAAAGAGTTATGATATGACAAGAATAGAGCCTATTGAAAAAGCTTTAGGGTATGAAGATTCTCGAATTAATACATTTGATTTTATTCAGTTTAAAAAATACTTAGGGCATATAGAAAACTTAAGTAGAAAAGTGAAAATTGAAATTACAGGAATTAGTTTTATAGCTACAGCAAAACCGAACCATAAAGGAAAAGAAAAAGGATATGGTAGTTTAATTTACATGCCATCTACAACTATTAGAGGTAAACAAGTTTTATTTGATCCGGTTCAAAGTGCTAAACGTGGTGAATTAGTAACGTTTAAAGAAATGTTAGTTAAGCATGGTTATAATTGGATTTATGATTCTGAGGGAGAATATAAAGAAGGAAAAAGAAAAGATTATAATTATAGCTTACAATCAATAAAGAAAGAAACGGTTGCTTTTAGTATGAGAAATGGTGAAGGAAATACTAATATGGATGGAGATGATAGTGGAGCTGGAAATTTAAGTCATAAAAAACCTCCGTATGCTTAAAAAGAATAAAAAAAATAATTGTAATAATTAAAAATGTAAAGAATAAGAATGTTTCAAGTAATTTCCCTACTCTCACAAGTAACAGTTGCAGTACTATGCATTGTCTTGTATAAAAAGTATAAGAATCAAAAATTCTATGTATTTTTTTTAACATTAATTGTTTTAATAGCAGTTGTAGAATTAGTTGGAACTTATTTTATTTATACGGATGTAGATAGTCATTACATGTCTTATTTTTTTGTCTTTTTTCAAGGAGTATTTTCTATGTTAATGTTTAAGTTTTTGCTTAAAAAAAATAAGATAGTGTACTTTTTGTTTTCTTTGTTTTTCTTTTTTTGGATTTACTATTTTAAAGATAGAGAAGCATTTGATATAGTTGTAATAATGGGGTCGATTAATATTGCAGTGTTTTCTTTATTACATTTGAGAGAGCTTTTAATGTCCGATAAGATTTTTGTATATAAAAAGATACTACCATTTTGGGTTTCAGTTGCTTTTTTAATTTTTTATTTGTCTTCTGTTCCGTTTTTTAGTATGTTGAACTTTATGCATACTAGAGGATTGTTCTTTGTGTTATATATATTAATTATATTGATGAACACATTTATAATTTATGGTTTACTATGCAGCAAGAAGGAAGAGAAATATTAATTATAACAACTTTAATTATTGTAGTAATTGTTGTCTTTTTGATAATATTATTTACAGTTTTCCAGCGCAGAAAAAATAAATTATTACAAGAAAGGAATAGTATTAAAAAACAGTTTGAAAGAGAAATTGCAGAAACACAAATAGAAATACGAGAAGAGACTTTACGTAATATTAGTTGGGAGTTGCATGATAATATTGGGCAACTTTTAACTTTAGCAAAAATACAATTACAGCATGCATCACCTGATAATATGGGTGAAATTACAGAAACAATAACGAAAAGTTTAACAGAAATTAGAGCACTTTCAAAATCTATAAATCCTGAATTTATAAATAATATAAAATTTATTGATGCCTTACAATTAGAAATTGAACGTTTTAATAGGTTAAATTATATAAATGCTAGGTTAACTATTTTAGGTGAAACAAAAGAGGTAAATCAAAAGCATGGAATTATAATTTTTAGAGTGTTACAAGAATTTTTCTCTAATACTATAAAGCATTCTAAAGCTACTAATTTAGATGTGGTTTTAGAATATAGAAACAATGTTTTAGATATTGTAGCTAAAGATAATGGAGTAGGGTTTGAGGTAGAGAAAGTTACCTTAAAAGGTATTGGTTTACAAAATATAAAAGCAAGAATAAAATTGATAAAAGCCAAAGCAACTTTAAAATCTGAGCCTAAAAAAGGTACAACTTTAACAATTAATTACTATTTTTAAGCTTTCCCCAATATCTAAGCAGAAGTCTAAATATAACCCTAACTCTACTATATTATGAAATATTCAGTTGTAGTCGTAGATGACCATACACTATTGTCGCAAGCTATTGAAGGGATGGTGAATACCTTTGATAAGTTTAAAGTTTTATATACTTGTAAAAACGGAAAAGAAGTTTCCGATAAGTTTTTAGGATCACCTAAAAATATTCCAGATATAGTATTAATGGATGTTAACATGCCAGTAATGAATGGTATAGAAACAACTCATTGGATTGTTGAGAATTATCCTAATGTACATGTAATGGCATTGTCAGTTGAAGATGCTGATGGTACTATCTTAAAAATGTTAAAAGCTGGAGCAGTAGGGTATTTATTAAAAGATACTCAAAAAGGAGTTTTAGAAAAAGCCTTGTTAGAGTTAATGGAGAATGGGTTTTATCATACTAAAGAAGTTACTAATTTATTGTTAGATTCTGTTTCTGGTAAAAATGGACGAAGTACAGTTAGCTTTAAAGAAAATGAATTAAAATTTATGCGTTTAGCTTGCTCTGAATTAACGTATAAGGAAATTGCTGAAAAAATGTTCTTAAGCCCTAAAACAATTGATGGGTATAGAGATAGTTTATTTACCAAATTAGATGTTAGAAATAGAGTAGGCTTGGTAATGTATGCTATAAAAAATAAACTGTATACACCATAAAATAGTACTGTTAGGAAGAAAATATTTCATAAATTTGCCGCATGGAAGAAACAAATAGACAGCGTAAAATTGCAGGTGTATTGCAACAAGACTTAGTAGATGTTTTACAAAGAGCTGCTCAAGATGGAATGAGAGGGGTAATAATATCTGTATCAAAAGTATCAGTAACTTCAGATTTAGGAGTGGCAAAAGTATACTTAAGTGTATTTCCATCTGACAAAAGAGATGAAATTATTGATGGAGTAAAATCTAATACCCCATTAATAAGGCATGAAATGGCTCAACGAACAAAAAATCAATTACGAAGAATGCCTGAGTTGTTGTTTTTTGGAGATGATAGCCTGGATTATATTGAAGAAATAGATAAGTCTTTAAAGGGAGATGATGTTGATCCGATTAAAAACCCAGACGTTTTACCTAAACGTCAAAAACGTTAACATTCTTATATACTATATAGAAATATAAACTACTTGTCTTTGCAAGTAGTTTTTTTATTTATAAATATTTTAAGTATTAAAAATATAAAGAGAATAGTTAAAAAAAAACGCATAAATTTGAAAGATTAAATCCTAATACGCATAATCAACTATTGAAGTTTTCTTTATACATAGCTAAAAGATATTTGTTTTCTAAAAGCGGTACAAATGCAATTAATATAATTACTTTCATAGCAACCTTTAGTGTTGTGGTTGGTACTATAGCGTTGTTTGTGGTTTTATCAGGATTTTCAGGTCTTCGTACTTTTAGTGATTCTTTGTTAGAGGCTTCAGATCCTGCTATAAAAATTATACCCGCTAAAGGGAAAACTTTTGTGTATACAGAAAAACTTGATGAAGTAATAAGAAGTAATAAAGCAATTCAAGTAAGTTCAAAAGTTATAGAAGAGCGAGTTTCTTTAAAATATAAAAATAAAAACCATATAGCTTACATAAAGGGTGTTGATGAGTTATATAATCAAATAGTAACTATAGACTCCTCTTTAACTGTTGGTAGATGGTTAGATAAAGAATATAGAAATACAGCAGTTGTTGGATATGGTATTTTTTACAAACTTTCATTAGGTGTTTTAGATTTTGGAGAACCTTTACAGATTTTTGTGCCAAAACCTGGTAAAGGATTTATAAATCCTAATAATGCTTTTACTTCAGTAAGTACTCAAGTTATAGGTGTGTATTCAGGTTCTGAAGAGTTTCAGAATAAATATGTATATACTAATATTGATTTGGCTAGAGTACTACTAAATTATTCAGAAAATACGGTAACTGGTTTAGAGTTAAAATTAAAAAACTCTTTTAATAATGACGATGTTAGAGATGAATTACAAAATGCTCTAGGTAGCAACTATGTTGTTAAAACAAAAAAACAGTTAAATGCATTATATTATAAAGTAGTAAATACAGAGAATTTTATATCTTATTTAATATTTACATTAATAATAATAATTGCTTTGTTTAATGTAATAGGTTCAATAATTATGATGATTATTGATAAAAGAAAAAATTTAAAAACTTTATTAAGTCTTGGAGCTAGTATAAAAGAAGTTAAAAATATTTTCGTGTATCAAGGTTTTTTATTGGTTCTGGTAGGAATGATTTTTGGTCTAGTTTTAGGTATAAGTTTAGTGTTAATTCAGCTCCATTATGGTGTGTTTATGATAGCCTATAATTTACCTTATCCTGTTGAATTTAGGTGGACGAATTTATTAGTTGTAGCAACTACAATCACGATTCTTGGGTATGTAGCTGCTAAAATTGCAAGCTCTAGAATTTCTGTTAAGTTTATTGAGAAATAGTGCTCCTATTAACTATATGTTATAGTATAGAATCTCCAAATTTGTCTTTCACTAAATTAAAAGTATCAAAAACATCTTTTGGGTCATCCATGGTTACCATTTTAAGACGGTATTCTTTAAAATGAGGAATGCCTTTAAAATAATTAGTATAATGCCTTCTTGTTTCAACAACCCCTAGGCGTTCTCCTTTCCAATCAATAGCCATTTCTAAGTGACGACGAGCCATTTCTGTACGCTCCAAAATAGTAGGAGTAGGTAAATGTTCTCCTGTTTTAAAAAAATGTTTAACTTCTTTGAAAAACCAAGGATAGCCGATAGAAGCTCTACCTATCATACAGCCATCTAAACCAAATTTATCTCGCATTTCCATTGCTTTTTCAGGAGAATTAACATCACCGTTACCAAACACAGGAATATGCATTCTTGGGTTGTTTTTTACTTCAGCTATTGGAGTCCAGTCTGCATTTCCTTTATACATTTGGGCACGAGTTCGACCATGAATTGAAATAGCTTTACAGCCTACATCTTGCAAACGTTCTGCAACTTCAACTATTTTAATTGAATCATGGTCCCAGCCTAAACGTGTTTTAACAGTAATAGGTAACTTAGTGTGCTTAACCATAGCTTCAGTTAACTTAACCATTAAATCGATATCTTTTAGAATACCAGCTCCAGCTCCTTTAGAAACTACTTTTTTTACAGGGCACCCAAAATTAATGTCAATAATATCAGGGTTAGTCTTCTCTACAATTTCTACAGAACGTAACATTGAATCTAAATTGGCACCAAAAATTTGAATACCAACTGGTCTCTCTTTTTCATAAATATCTAATTTCATAACACTTTTAGCAGCATCACGGATTAAACCTTCTGAAGAAATAAATTCTGTGTAAACTACATCTGCACCATTTTCTTTACATAAAGCTCTAAAAGGAGGATCACTTACATCTTCCATAGGAGCTAGTAATAGAGGGAAATCAGGTAGTTCTATAGTGCCAATTTTAACCAAAATATTCAATGTTTTACAGCGGCAAATATACAATATTCTCTTTCCATACCTTATTTAAATATAAGATGTAAAAAAAGTTTCCTGAAAAGGAAACTTTTTAAAAGTAACAATATATAAATAAGTGATTAAAACACTCTTACGATATTAAATCCAAATACTAAATCACCACTAGCTTTGCTTATGAATCCTGGTTCATTACTAGATTGTGAGTTTGTAAATAATAACTGAAATACATGACCACCAGTTTCTATGTCAACACCGAAAGTATAAGGATTCGTATAATTCGAATCTTTATGTCTGTTTAAATTATGAACATATTCAGCATTTAAGCTTATTCTTTTACTTAATTTATATCTTCCTCCAAAGCCTAAAGCAAATTGATTATGATTAGCTTCCTTTACAATATCTAAAACTTGTAAGTTCTGACGTATGTATGTTGGAGCAAATTCGAATGAAAATTCTTTTGAAAATCTGCGAGAAGCTAATAGTTGTAGTGAATAGCTATATCTATCTGCATCTTTCAATGTGTAATTTGAAAAAGAAGCATTTTTGATTTCTGTATTTCTATTTATAGTAGCATACCCTACTAGATTTAGGGGGAATTTATTAGATTGTTTTGCAATTCGAACTTTAGCAGAAGCAGCTAAAGTTTTTTCAAAAGACTCTCTACTAATACTGAATTGAACACCGTCCCAGAAACTATATAAAAGTTCTATCTTGGTAAAAGCATCATCTAAACCAAAAAAACTATCAAATCCATTTTTCAAAGGGCCAAATCTATGAGAAACTATTAAGTAAAGATCCCCTTTATCAGCAATTTTAGTAGATTGTAAGTTTCCAATTTTTAATGTTTTAAATGCTGGTAAGTTAAATTGAGTTCCTGCATTTGATTCTTTATCCAATTCATCTAATAAATCATCTTGTGCGTATAAAGTAAAAGACGAAACAAGTAAAAAGGTTAAAGATAGTAGTGTTTTTCCTAGATCATTTATTTTATAATACATTGGTTGAGTTTTAATTCGTTTAGTAATTCGTCGTATCCTATAACAGTTCCTTTTACTGTTATTTTATCTTGTTGTTTCTTTGTTAAGCGAGCATCTTTTCTTAATTGACAAAAAATAAAGTCGTCTAGAATGAAACCGTTATTTACAACAGAAGTTATTGTTCCTTCTAATTCAATTGTTTTAGTGTTCCATTTATCAAAACCTTTTTGGAGTTCTTCAATGAATTTTTCAGAACTTCCGGTGTAAACTGCTTCAATTTCTTCTGTAGTTTTATGAGGTTTATATACTTGCTTGTATATAACTACTCCACCTATGAAAATAATGCTTATAGCTAATAAAATCCACTTACTTTTTTTCTGAAAGCTCATAATTAATGATAATGTTTATTTTATTGGCTATTTTTTTTCTAATAATGCTAGGTATTTCAATGTTATAATCCTTAGGGCTTACATTGAAATTTCCTGTCAATTTAATTTTGTCGTTTATTTTATCTAATGAAACAGGAAATGAAACTTCTTTTGAAATACCTCTAATAGTTAATTTACCTTTCAATGAATAAGTAGTTTCAGAATTAAGATTATCAAATTCAAAATTTTCAATTTTACCTCTGAAAACAGCTTTTGGGTAAGTGTCTGAATCCATATAGTTTTCATTGAAGTGTTCTTGCATCAAGGCAACTTTAAATTTAAAGGCACTTACAAAAAGTTGGGAAGCTACATCGCCATTTTTAGTAAGTATAGCAGAAGTACTATTATTAATTGCTTCAACTGGTTCAAAAGCATCAACTGAAGCTTTGAATTCGGTTATTCCAGTTCTAGTAAAGTATTTTTGGGCGAAAATGGTTTGTCCAATAAATAATAATATAATTAATAGTCTCATGAGTTCTTGTTTTTATTCAATATATCCGTCCGATTTCCATTTGTCTATAACGTTTTTTTTGTCAGTAGCAAGTGGACTACTAGGAGGCATGGTGTTATTGTCTATTCTAAAGTGTAAATTACCATTTTGAGCAGCGTTTTTAACTTGGGTGTAATTTGTTAAAGATAATCCAGCTGCTGGACTTGAAGCAGAATGACATCCAGAGGTTGCACAACTATTGTCGATAATAACTTTTACATTTTTGCTATAAGTAATTTCTTCTGTAATAGGCGGAGTTATCGGTACTTCTGAAGAAGAACAGCTAGTTAATGATATTGTTAGTAAAGAAAATAGAATAAAAGCAGTGAGATTTTTCATGAATTCTGAATTTTAAATGATTAGTTTTTTTGTTACGTGATAATTTTTGATTTTTTTCAAAAATCTTGTCTTGGTACAAATAAACTAAAAGTCAGTCTGTTATATATGGATATGGTGGTTGAGGGGGAAAAATATACCTATGAAAAGGAAAAAAGAATGGTGAAGGAGATAAAGAAAACATATTTTTTTAATGGAATAAATTATTATTTAGTTGTAAAATTACTTTTCAAGGTTTTATTTTCCTTGGAATAAATATAAGTAAATTTTTTACCAAAATGTAAAAAAAATTAAATAGCTCTTTTTATAGGGGACTAACTGTTAATTTTTTATTTGCTTAAGCATGTAATTAGCGTATCTTTGTCGGTCATCAGTATATAGATTTAGATACATGAAAAACATTAGAAATTTTTGCATCATTGCACACATAGATCACGGGAAAAGTACATTAGCAGATAGATTGTTAGATTATACAGGAGCAGTTACTGAACGTGAAAAGCAAGATCAATTATTAGATAATATGGATTTAGAGCGTGAGCGTGGTATAACTATTAAATCACATGCTATTCAAATGGATTATATTCATAATGGAGAGCCTTATGTTTTAAATTTAATTGATACTCCTGGGCACGTGGATTTCTCATATGAGGTATCTCGTTCTATTGCAGCATGTGAAGGAGCTTTATTAATAGTGGATGCTGCTCAAAGTATTCAAGCTCAAACAATTTCTAATTTATATTTAGCATTAGAAAATGATTTAGAAATTATACCGGTACTTAATAAGGTAGATTTACCTAGTGCAAACCCAGAAGAGGTAACTGATGATATTGTTGATTTATTAGGATGTGATCCGGAAGATGTAATTCATGCAAGTGGTAAAACTGGTTTTGGTGTAGACAATATTTTATCAGCAATAATAGATAAAATTCCTGCACCTGAAGGAAATCCTGATGCGCCTTTAAAGGCATTGATTTTCGATAGTGTTTATAATTCCTATAGAGGTATTGAAACTTATTTTAGAGTTATTGATGGTTCAATCAAAAAAAATCAGCAAATAAAGTTTGTAGCTACAGGAAAACAGTATACTGCTGATGAAGTAGGTACTCTTAAACTAGAACAAGTTGTTAAAAAAGAAGTTAATACTGGAGATGTTGGGTATTTAATAACAGGAATTAAAGCAGCAAAAGAAGTTAAAGTAGGAGATACTATTACAGATTTTGAAAACCCAACTACAGATATTATAGATGGTTTTGAGGATGTAAAACCAATGGTTTTTGCTGGTATTTATCCAGTTGATACTGAGGATTATGAAGAATTACGTAATTCAATGGAGAAATTACAACTAAATGATGCTTCGTTAGTATTTCAACCAGAAAGTTCAGCAGCATTAGGATTTGGTTTTAGATGTGGGTTCTTAGGAATGTTACATATGGAAATAATTCAAGAACGTTTAGAACGCGAGTTCAATATGACAGTTATCACTACAGTTCCTAACGTTTCTTACCATGCATATACAAAGAAAAATCCTGATGAAATTGTATTATTGAATAATCCAACTGACTTACCAGATCCGTCAAGATTGGATAGAGTAGAGGAGCCTTTTATTAAAGCAACTATAATTACAAAATCTGATTTTGTAGGTCAGGTAATGAGTTTATGTATAGAAAAGAGAGGAGAAATAGTTAATCAAACATATTTAACAACAGAAAGAGTTGAGTTAACTTTTGACATGCCTTTAGCTGAAATTGTTTTTGATTTTTATGATCGATTAAAAACAGTATCGAAAGGTTACGCTTCTTTTGATTATTCACCAATAGGAATGAGGTCTTCTAAATTGGTTCGTGTAGATATTTTATTGAATGCTCAGCCAGTAGATGCACTTTCTGCTTTATTACATGCAGATAATGCTTACACAATAGGTAAGAAAATTGTAGAGAAATTAAAAACATTAATTCCAAGACAACAATTTGATATTCCTATTCAAGCTGCCATTGGTGCAAAAGTTATAGCAAGAGAAACTACAAAAGCTTTACGTAAAGATGTAACAGCGAAATGTTATGGAGGTGATATTTCTAGAAAACGTAAATTATTAGAGAAACAGAAAAAAGGAAAGAAAAGAATGCGTCAAGTTGGTAACGTAGAAATTCCACAAGAAGCATTTATGGCTGTCTTAAAACTGAATGATTAAAAAATAATTTAGTTTAAAAATCTCAAAAACACTAACATTTGTTTTTGAGATTTTCTTTTTTATGCAGTGATTTTTACTTCTCAAGCCATTTTCTAAAATCAGAGGTTGTAGATGAGCTTGTCATTGCTTTTTCTTTTCCTCCAGTGTATGATATTAGTAGTCTGTTTTTAAAATGATTTTCAATATTCTCTATAAAATCAATACTAATAATTTGACTTCTATTTATTTTGAAAAACTTATTAGGGTTTAATTGTTGAAATATTGAACCTAAGCTTTGAGATATTGTATGTCGTTTTCCTATATTATCTGTAGCTATACAGAAGTCACCAGAGGCTTCTATTAAACTTACATTAGTAACGTTTAAAAGTTGTATTCCTTTAGCTTTTTTAATAACAAATCGTTTTTTATAGGAAGTGTTCTCTTCTTTTAATGCAGATTTAAGGTTTGATATTGTGTTAGTGTTAAGTTTGTTATAACTTCCTTTGTTGAATAAAGCTTGATATTTTTCTATTGCTTTTTTAAAATCAGATTTTGAAAAAGGCTTTAATATGTAAGCAATTCCATTGGTATTGAAAGCTTTGAATAAGTATTCGTCATGTGCAGAACAAAAAATAATAGGGCATTTTATAGTTACTTCATCAAATAAATCAAAGGATATTCCGTCTAATAATTGGATGTCGGATAAAATAAAATCATACTTGTTTTGAGTTAGTAATTTTTTTCCTTCTGAGTTAGAACGTGCTAAATCATGAACAAATTCTTCTTCAAAAGTATCATTCAGGTAATTTACTAATTTTTGATATGCAGGTATTTCGTCTTCTAGAATTAGTATTTTCATTTTAAAACATGTTGTTAGTTTTCTTCACTCAATTTGATTATTGGAATAGATATAACAAAACGACTATTGGCATTTTTGATATCTACTTTTTTGTCAGATAACAACTCATAACGAGTCTGTAAATTTTGTAATCCAGTTCCTAAACTTTCTTTGTTTAAGGTGTTAGATTTTGTGTTATTAACAGTAAGCCAGTCATTTGTTACTTTAATTTGAGTTTTTATAACTTTATTGCTAGCTTTATTATGCTTTACTACATTTTCTAATAGTGCTTGTAATGCTCCAGTTGGTATAAATTTATCTGTAATATCGCCTTCTTTTTCAATAGTAAACTTATAGTCGTTACCAAAGCGAGTTTCAATTAAAAAAATATAGTTTTCTGCAAATTGAATCTCACTTCGTAATTCCATAACTTCTGCATCTTTTGTTTGGATAAGATATCGATAGATTAACGATAAGCGATTAATATATTCTTTTGCTTTTTCTGAGTCAGAATCTATTAATGAATCTAATGTGTTTAAGTTGTTAAACAGAAAATGTGGGTCTATTTGTGAGCGTAATAGCTTTAGCTCATTTTCTTTTTGTTGTTTTTCTATTTTTAATATTTGACTTTGCCCTTCGTAGAATTTTTTGGTTAATAAAAGAGCAAAAGGAAAAGCTGTAGAGTATGTTGCGCGATCTATCATCTTAAAAAAGAAATCGACAGGCTTAGGGAATTTTGACCAATCATTATTCCCAGACCAATACCCTATAATATAATCTATTCCTGAAAAAAAAACAAGAATAAAAACTCCAAATAAAGTGAATAAGAAGTATTGTTTATTAATCATTAGCTTAGGTATTAGCCAAAAAATATATAAGAAAACAATAGAGCTAATCATGAAAATCTCTATAGGAAAATCAATAAGGTACTCTCGAAGTAATGCTTCTCTTAAATAGTAATCTCTTGCTTGCATAATAAATGAAACAATGAAATATATACTAAGAAGAATAAAATCTGATTTATTGAGTTTGGTATTCATTAATCGATTTGTTTTTGTAAAATATTATAGCATATCCAATAGCAGTAATTACATATACATAGATTAACCTTGAAGGTATAAATCTACCAAAAAATGCAATTAGAGTTGCAACTACTACAAGTATTACACCTAGTTTATTTTGTTTTAAATAATTTAAAGCTAAAAGTAATAAACCAATATTTAAAAAGTTAGGGCCAGTGGTTATAAATGGTTTCCATATTGATGGAAATTTAGAAATATGCCCTGCGAATTCATTCCGTATTTCTTGAGTAGGTTGGCTCCACCAAATAAAATCCAATACACACATTCCTATGATAGAAACTATTCCAATAATAATAACAGGAATTCCTAGGTAACTATATGTTTTTTTAGGAAATTGCCCTAGTTGAGGTATTAATAAAGTAACCCCAAGGAATAATGACCAATGAGCGAAGTCTATAGGTTTTAAGGCATATACAAATTCATTACCTTGAGCTAATAATAGTTGACCAATAGCTTCAAAAAGTAATCCGGCAATAAAAAAAGGTTTAAAGTTCATTTTGTACGAAAGTATTAATTATTATCTTGAATCCTGTTTTCTTCATCTCTAGAAGAGTTACGCTTTGATTTTTTCTTTCCAAATTTAGATCCAAAACTATAGGTTAATCGTAGTTGAATGTTCTGACGTGAACCATTACTTTCTACTTTGGCAGTTCCGTTTCCGTAATCAATTGTTCCGTTAAAACCACGGTTTAACATTTTATTAAAGCCTAGGTTAACTTTTAATTTATCATCTAAAAATTTTTTTCCAAGTGAAAAATCTAAACCAGCAAGCCAATCAACATCAATTTGTCCTTGTAAAGCTCCAGTTCCGTAATTACCACTCATTTCAAAGTTAACATCCCAAGGTAGTTTGTAGCTAGCTTGAATAAACCAAAACAAATTCCACTTTGATAAATCTACTCCATGTATTATTGAGTTGTAGCTATTTTTGTTAACTATAAAACCAGTATAACCTTCAACTCCTTTAATAAAGTTTAATGGACCGAATAATCTAAAGTTCCAATTGGTGAAGTTTTCAACATTTACTGCTTGTTGTCTAATCTGTGCGTTGCTATTATCTTGTTTAATTAAATCAAAAATAACATCATTGGTTTTACTGTAACCAACTGTAAAGAAAGGTTGCCCTTTGTAAGTTAAATTAAATTGGTAGTTATTAGTAAAGGCAGGTTTTAAGGCTGGATTTCCTTCACCAGCTGAAAAGGGGTCTAGGTAAGTAGCGAATGAATTTAAACTATTATAAGAAGGTCTTCTAATTCTATAACTATAAGATAAACTACTTCCTATTTCTTCAGTAATTTTTCTACTAATTGAAGCGCTAGGGAATAATTTACTTATAGGTCTTTTCTTTAATTCTGTAACCATTTGGCCATTTTTTAAAAAAACTGAAGTACCATCAGTGTTACTATCTTCAAAACGTAAGCCACCAGAAAAAGACCATTTTCCGTAGTTGGCATTAATTTTTGAATATATGGCGAAAATATTTTCATTAACTAAAAATTGGCTACTATTTGTTTGATCAAAGTCAAATGTTCCAGTGTTGTTTTCTAAAAATGATTTTAAATCACTATCAGTATTTACCATAGCGTATTTACTACCGATACTTAATTTAAAGTTATCAGAGAAGGTTTTGTTATAGTCAATTCTATACGTTTTAATAGTGTATTTACCATCTTGAAGATACCTACGGTCTTGAAAAGGAATTGTGCTTCCTGGAACATCTGATAACGTGTTTGTATTATCGTTTTTATAATCAATATAGTTAAAATCGATTAAAAGTTTGTCTGTGTCTGATTTGTACTCGTAATATGGGTTGATGTTAAAGTCAACTCTATCTCTATCAAAACTATTTTCTGAAAATAATATATCAGTGGTATTAGTTCTAGATATAATAGTTTTACTTGAGGCAATCCTGTCTGATTTTCTGTTATTCCATCGCCCACCAATACCTATAGAGTTTTTATCATTAATATAATAATCTAAGCTACCGCTAACTGTAAATCTATTAGGGTTATACGGTTCTTTGGTTGCTTGATCATAAGTTTCATTTCCAACGGTTCTTACTAAAAATAAATCATCTCTCCATGTTGGTTGTGAATGACTAATACTAGTTTGCCAGTTTAGTTTGTTTTTATAACTAGCTATCGAGGCTCTAGTTCCATATTCAAAACCTTCATCTTCACCAATCCATCCCATTACACTACCATGAGTTCCTAAACTAACGTTTTTCTTTAGAATAATATTTATAATAGCTCCTGACCCAGAAGCATCGTATTCGGCACCGGGTTGTTCTACGACCTCTACTTTAGAAATATTATCAGCAGGAAAATCACGTAATAAAGTGTCAACATCCATGTATTCAGTTGTTTTTCCATTAATAAGAATTCGTACGCCGCTTTTCCCAGCTATGGTAATTCCACTATTAGTTACTAAAACTCCAGGAACTTTTCGCATTACATCCTGTAAGCTAGAATTAACCATTTCAGTTTTTTCTAAATCTACAATTAATTTTTCCGCAGTTTGTTTTATAACTGGTCTTTTAGATTTAATAACTACTTCATTTAATGTTTGACTTTCTTCTTTTAAAGTGAAGTTTAAAGTTTTATTGCTGTCAAGTTTAAACTCTTTAGATTTCTCTATTTTGAAACCTAAAACAGAAATTTCAATTTGATAAGTATTAGAAGAGATGTTTTCAAATTTATAGTTACCATTTTCATCAGTAACAGTTCCTTTTGGAGTTTTGTTTCCTTTTTTTTCTTTTAAAATTACGTTAGCAAATGGAACAGTTGTGTTGTTTTGATCAATTACCTTACCGCTAATGCTATGTTGAGAAAAAGTTGTTGTTATTATAAAGAATAATAAAAGAGTAGTAGTTAAAAGTTTCATGTTAATCTTTTTTTCATTTTTACACTTCAAAAGTGCGTTGTTAATTAAAGTATTGAAATAGAAATCTGATGAATTAGGTTATTTTTCCGATGAACAGATATTCATATTCTATGAAAATAAAGACACATGAATTTTATAAATAGTTGCCTTAAAGCAAAAAAACTTCGGCATTCCCGAAGTTTTTTACAAAATTTAAAAGTTAATTATTAGTCTCTACTAGCAGCCATTAATTTCATTGCCCAATAAGCAAGCATAGCTAAAGAGCCTAAGGCAGCTACAAGATAAGTTCTTGCCGCCCATTTTAAAGCATCTTTTGATCCAGCGAATTCTTCTCTAGTGACTATATTTTTGGCTTTTAACCAAGCTAAAGCTCTATTACTTGCATCATACTCAACAGGCAGGGTAATAAAACTAAATAAAGTACTCATTCCCATTAATACAACTCCACCAGCTAAAACCCAATACCCTAAACTTGAAGCAGCACCCAAAACTAATCCTCCCATGATTAAATATTGAGAGAATCTTGAAGATACAGTTACCATTGGTACTAAATTTGAACGCATTTCTAGCCATTTATATGCTTTTGCATGTTGTACAGCGTGTCCTACTTCGTGAGCTGCAACAGCGGCCGCAGCGGCGTTACGTTGATTGTATACACCTTCACTTAAATTAACTGTTTTGTTTTTAGGGTTGTAATGATCAGTTAACATTCCTGGAGTTGATATAACTTGAACATCAAAAACACCATGATCATTCAACATTTTTTGAGCAATTTCAGCACCACTCATTCCGTTGCGCAAGCTAACTTTTGAGTATTTTTTAAACTTTTGTTTTAACGTATTGCTAATTAACGAGCTTACTAGAGCCATAACTCCAATAATTATATAATATTCTAAACCCATAATTTTAAGTTTTTTGTAATTTAATTCTTTTTAAGTTAATAAATTTACCGCATAAATTATTCCATAATATAATAACTAATAATAAAATGTCAAAATGACAAAAAAACCAAAAATACTTATTGTTTATACAGGTGGAACCATTGGTATGGTTAAAGATTATAAAACAGGAGCGTTAAGAGCATTTGATTTTAGTCAAATATCAAATAAGATACCAGAATTACAACAGTTACATTGTGATATAAAAACTATATCGTTTGATGAACCTATAGATTCATCTAATATGAACGTAAATTATTACGTAAGTATAGCTGAAATAATAGCAGATAATTACTCGATATTTGATGGTTTTGTAGTTTTAACTGGCTCGGATACTATGTCTTATACATCTTCAGCTATTAGTTTTATGTTAGAAAACCTGCAGAAGCCTGTGATTTTTACTGGTTCACAGTTGCCAATTGGAGATTTAAGAACAGATGCTAAAGAGAATTTAATAACTTCTATACAAATTGCGTCAACATTAGAAAATAATGAACCAGTAATTCAAGAAGTAGGGCTGTATTTTGAGTATAAACTATACAGAGCTAATAGAACAACAAAAATTAGTGCAGAACAATTTGAAGCATTTGCTTCTATGAATTACCCTCCGTTAGTTGAAAGTGGAGTGCACTTAAATTTTAATTATCCAATTTTATTAAGATCTAAGAATAAAGAAGAAAAGTTGATTTTTAGAAAAAAGTTAGATAATAACATTGCTATTTTGAAATTATTTCCAGGTATAACTAAAAAAGTTGTTGAAAGCTATAAGCATATTGACGGTTTAAAAGGTATAGTTTTAGAAACCTATGGTTCTGGTAATGCTCCAACTCAAAAATGGTTCCTGAATTTATTAGAAGAATTTGTAAATAATGGAATTTATATTGTAAATGTAACTCAGTGTGAAGGAGGAAGTGTTATTTTGGGACATTATGAAACAAGTTCAGATTTAAAGAGAATAGGGGTTATTGACGGGAAGGATATAACTACTGAAACTGCAGTAGCAAAAATGATGTATTTATTAGGTGAAAACTTAACAAAAGACCAATTTAAAGAATATTTTGAGTTACCACTTAGAGGAGAAATTAACAAATAAGCAAAAATGGTATGTTTTTTGTTGCTATAAATGCCTGAATACCTTGTGAAAAGACTAAAGTGGTAATGTTAATATATAAAACCGTTAATTTTTTTTTAAGAACCAACATTTTTTTGTTACTTGCCACTCTAAAAATGAAAAAATACGATAAGTGTAACTAAATATGCCACTTATTAGTTTTTTTATATTAAAATTACAGTAAAATTTGTATTTTTAACTCGTTAACTATTTAAAATTAATTATAACAAAATGAAGAAAGTAGTAAATATCCTAACTATTGCAGGATTTATGTTTTTAGGAGCTATTCAATCAACTCAAGCTCAGGAAGCAGCTAAAAAAAGTGAAGGTTTTCGTCAAGAATTAAAACAACGTTTTATTGAAGGAGATCCTGGGTTTATGGGAATTGTATTGGTAGCTTTAATTTTAGGTTTAGCAATTGCAATTGAAAGAATTATTTATTTAAACATGGCTACAACTAATACTAAAAAGTTAGTTGCTAATGTTGATGAAGCATTAAGTTCAGGTGGAGTTGAAGCTGCTAAAGAAGTATGTAGAAATACTAAAGGGCCAGTTGCTTCTATCTTTTATCAAGGTTTAGAAAGAGCTGATGAAGGTATTGACGCTGCTGAAAAAGCTGTTGTTGGATATGGTGGAGTACAAATGGGATTATTAGAGAAAAATATTTCTTGGTTATCTTTATTTATAGCTTTAGCACCGATGTTAGGATTTATGGGAACTGTAATTGGAATGATTACTGCATTTGATTCAATTGCTGTATCGAATGATATTTCTCCTGCAGTAGTAGCTGTTGGTATTAAACAAGCACTTTTAACAACTGTATTTGGATTAGTAGTAGCAATTATCTTACAGATTTTTTACAATTATATTGTTTCTAAAGTAGATAATATTGTAAACAACATGGAAGACGCTTCTATTTCTTTAATCGATTTGTTAGCTAAGTACAAAAAATAATTTTTCTTATGAACGGAAAAGTATTAAATATATTAATAGCTATCATTGCAATAATAGGAATCGTATTATTTGTAATGGTAGGTATGGCAGAGGAAGCTTCAGAAAGTTTGAGCTCTGCAACATCGACAATCGTAGATTATTCTTTAACCTTGTTAATTGCAGCAGTTGTAATTTCTGTTGTTTTATCAATCTTAAGTTTGCTACGTAATCCAGAAGCATTAAAAAAGACATTATTAGGACTTGTAGTATTAGGAGTTTTATTTGCTGTGTCTTATTTTTCTTCTTCTGATGCGGCTGTTATAGGAACTAGTAATGAATTATTAGCACCTCAAGGTGATACTTCTAAGTGGTCAGGAACAGGATTAATATTCAGCTACATATTATTAGTTGTAGGTGGAGTGTTTTTTGTTTGGGATTTATTGAAAGGATTAATTAAAGCATAATATACTATGGCAAGAAGAGAAAACCCAGAAATTAATGCAGGTTCGATGGCAGATATTGCCTTCTTGCTACTTATCTTTTTCCTTGTAACAACTACGATGGATGTTGATTCAGGTGTTTCTAAGAAATTAGCTGAAAAACCTCCAATAGATTTTAAACCACCTATTATTAAGGAGAAAAATATTTTTGAGATTAGTATAAACCGTAATAACGATCTTTTTGTAGAAGGAGAGATTATGGAGTTAAAAGATCTTAGAAAGGCTACAATAGCTTTTATAGATAATGGTGGAGGAGAAGGTAAAGAAGAAAATGGTGTGAAAACTGGTCCTTGTACATATTGTAAAGGGGAAAGAGATCCAGAATCTTCTGATCATCCTAACAAAGCTATTATTTCTGTAGAGAGTGATAGAGGTACGGAATATGGTACTTATGTTTCTGTACAAAATGAATTGTTAGCTGCTTATTCAGAATTACGTAATCGATTATCACAAGAAAAATATGGTATGAGCTTTACTGAACTTGAAAAAGCATTTAAAGATAGTGCAAGAAAAGATGAATCATTAAGGAAAAAAGTTAAGGATATTAAGAATAGTTATCCTCAAGTTATTTCTGATACTGATCCAACAAGTGTTCAATAGTAATTAAAAGCAAGAATTATGTCTAAATTTAGAAAAAAGAAAAAAGGCTTACCAGCTTTGTCAACGGCATCTTTACCAGATATTGTTTTTATGTTATTATTCTTTTTCATGGTAACAACTACTATGAGAGAAACTAGCTTGCTGATTGAAGCACCACGTTTACCTAGTGCTTCAGAGGTTAAAAAATTAGAGCGTAAGAGTTTAGTAAGTACTATTTATGTTGGTAAAGCTAAAGATACTAAATATGGAACTGGATTTGATAAAATTCAATTAAATGATAAGATATCTACAGCTGCTGATGTACCTTCTTTTATAATTAATGAAAGAAGTAAAGTTTCTGAAGCTGAAGTTCCTTTTATGACAACTTCAATTAAAGCTGATAAAGAATCTAGCGTAGGTACGTTAGCTGATATTCGTGAAAAGTTAAGAGATGTTAATGCTCTTAAATTAAGTTTATCTACTCACAAAGGAAGTGCTATAAGAAAATAATGTAAATTATTTATAATTATACAAAAGTGCAATCAATTCTGATTGCACTTTTTTTATACAATAGCTTTATATTTATACGATTTTTATTAAATGAGAGTTTTATTATCATATAATTTCTAAGTAAATGAAAAAAATATTTATAATACTATTTTTTATACTTTGTAATAACCTTTATAGTCAAAAGGATTCATTAGATATTGGAGACAAGTATTTAGAGGATCAATTGTATATTAATCTTAGTTATAATGTATTGTATAAACAACCAAAAGAAGTAAGTTCAAGTAAGTTTTCTTATGGAATTTCAGGAGGTTATATAAAAGATATTCCTATTGTTACTAATGGAAAGTTAGCTTTTGGTGTCGGTCTAGGTTATGGCTTTGATTCTTTTAATCACGGTGTTAAAGTATCACAAGTTAGTTCAAAAGACTTTCTTGAGTCAATTCCTAATAATAAATTACGAATTCATAATATTGAAATGCCTTTGCAGTTTAGGATACGATCTTCAGAGGTTAATAAATATTCTTTTTGGAGAATTTATGTAGGTGTTAAAATAACATACAATTTAAATAATAAGTTTAGTTATGTTACTAACGGTACCACTGTTAATTTTAGTAATATTGATTCCTTTAATAAATGGCAAACAGGACTTACCATTTCTGCTGGGTATGGTACATTTAATTTTTATGCGTATTACGGTTTAACTCCTATTTTTAAAGATACTATGATAAATAATATACCTATTAACACCAAAATATTTAAATTAGGATTAAGTTTTTATCTGTTATAATAAAAAGTATACAATAAATTGAGAGGTAAAACCTAAAAAGAAGCCTGTATACACCTCTTTTGGGGTATGTGCTTTTAAATACAGTCTTGATGTTGCTAAAAGCCCAGAAAGAATAATAAAAATGATAATTATTGGTAGTATATTAATACCATGTATTACTTGAAATATTAAAAAATAACCTACAGCTCCTCCCATAGAAAGTAAGTGTAAACTAGATTTCAAACGTGTAAAAAATAAAAAATAGGTAATGGTTAATCCTAATACTATACCGTAAAAAAGGTAACTTAAATCTTTAACAATATTTAGTTTTTGAAATAATTCGGCTAAAAAGAAAAGTAATGCTATCATAAAAAATAAAGGAACCTTTCTTTCTTTAATACTAAATACTTGGTACGATTTTATATATCCTATTGCCTTTAGAAACACTAATAATAGTAGCGGAACAATATAAGTTGAAATAAAGACAATGCTGAGTATAGTTAACTGTTGCTGGCTGCTCAAATTAATTGGAGAAAAAATAAAATACAATAGAATTCCAATAGTAGGCATTACTATTGGATGTAAAATTGTTGATATAAATTTGTGCCAGCGCATTAAATTTCTTTTCGTAAACGAGCAACAGGAATGTCTAATTGTTCTCTATATTTAGCAACTGTTCTTCTTGCTATCGGATATCCTTTTTCTTTAAGAAGTTTAGATAGTTTCTCATCAGTAAGAGGCTTTCTTTTTTCTTCTTCAGCAATAACAGTCTCCAAAATTTTCTTTATTTCACGAGTTGAAACATCTTCTCCTTGATCATTTTTCATAGATTCGGAAAAGAACTCCTTAATTAATTTTGTTCCGTAAGGAGTTGTAACATATTTACTATTTGCTACCCTTGATACCGTTGAAACATCCATGTTAATTTCATCAGCAATATCTTTTAAAATCATAGGTTTCAATTTCCTTTCATCACCAGTTAAAAAATATTCTTCCTGATAATGCATAATAGAACTCATAGTTATTAAAAGTGTTTGTTGACGTTGTTTAATTGCATCAATAAACCATTTTGCAGCATCAAGTTTTTGTTTGATAAACATTACTGCATCTTTTTGTTCCTTACTTTTTTCTTTAGAATCACTATATCCTTTTAACATGTTATTGTACTCACGAGATACATGTAGTTCAGGAGCATTACGAGAGTTTAGTGTAAGTTCCAAAATACCTTCAATAATTCTAATTGTGAAATCAGGAACAATTTGCTCAGCAATTTTATTATTACCAGCATACGAACTACCAGGTTTAGGATTTAATTTACCAATTTCAGTAATAACATCTTTTAGTTTTTCTTCAGTAATATCAAACTTTTCAAGAAGTTTTTTATAATGCTTTTTAACAAAGTGATCAAAAGCATCTTCAAGTATTTTAATAGCTAAATCTCTATTTTCTTTCTCTGTTTTTGACTTTAATTGGATAACTAAACAATCTTTTAAGTTTAAAGCACCTACACCAATAGGATCTAATTTTTGAACAACATTAATTAATACGTGGTTTACTTTTTCTTCAGTAGTAAAAACGTTTTGGGTAAATGCTAAATCATCAACCAAATCTATAATTTCTCTTCTTATATAACCACTATCATCTATACTACCAACTAAAAACTCAGCAATAGCTTTTTCCTCTTCATCAATTCTAAATGTATTGAGTTGATTTTTCAAAGATTGGTGAAATGTTGTTCCTGCTGCATAAGGAACTTGTTTGTCTTCATCGTCTGATGAGTAATTATTTGCTTGAGTTTTGTAACTAGGGTATTCATCATCACTTAAATACTCATCTATGTTTATATCTTGAGCATCTATTTTTTCATTACCAGCATCATCATAATCAGTATCATTGGCAAGTGTGTCTTCAAAATTTTCAACCTCTTCTTTGCCCGTATCTAACGCAGGGTTTTCTTCTATCTCTTGTTTTAAACGTTCTTCAAATGCCTGAGTAGGTAATTGGATTAGTTTCATCAGCTGAATTTGCTGAGGAGATAGTTTTTGAAGTAATTTGTGATGTAAACTTTGTTTTAGCATAAATACAAATATATGAATTCAGGCAAAATAAAATCGCCATTCTTTGAGGAATGACGATTGTTTTATATAAGTTTTATGATTTTTTTAAAATTCTGCGTTCTGTGGCGTCCTTGGAAAAGGAATTACATCTCTAATATTACTCATTCCGGTAGTGAATAAAACTAAACGCTCAAAACCTAAACCAAATCCAGAGTGAACAGCAGTACCAAATTTACGAGTATCTAAATACCACCATAATTCTTTTTCATCAATATTTAATGCAGCCATTTTTTCTTTTAATACGTCTAAACGTTCTTCACGCTGAGCTCCACCAACTATTTCTCCAATACCAGGGAAAAGAACATCCATAGCTCTAACAGTTTTTCCATCTTCATTTAAGCGCATATAAAAAGCTTTAATGTCAGCAGGATAATCAAATAAAATCACTGGACATTTAAAGTGTTTTTCAACTAAAAAACGCTCATGTTCAGATTGTAAATCGGCACCCCATTCATTTATTGGGAATTGGAATTTCTTTTTCTTATTAGGTTTAGAGTTACGCAAAATATCAATAGCTTCTGTATAGCTTACTCTTTTGAAATTATTATCAACAACAAATCTTAATTTTTCTAGTAAACTCATATCGCTTCGTTGAGCTTGTGGCTTACTTTTTTCTTCTTGAGTTAGTCGTTGGTCTAAAAATGCTAAATCATCTTCACAGTGTTCTAGAACATACCCTAAAACAGATTTAATGAAATCTTCAGATAAATCCATATTACCATCTAAATCCATAAAAGCAACTTCAGGTTCAATCATCCAAAATTCAGCTAAATGACGTGTAGTATTTGAGTTTTCAGCTCTAAATGTAGGACCAAAAGTATATACTTTACCTAAAGCCATGGCGTAAGTTTCTGCTTCTAACTGACCAGATACAGTTAAGTTAGTTTCTTTACCAAAAAAATCTTGTTTATAATCTATTTGTCCTTCTTCATTTAAAGGAGCTTTATTTGCTTCGAAATTTGTTACTTTAAACATTTCTCCAGCACCTTCAGCATCTGATCCTGTAATGATTGGTGTGTTAACATAATTAAATCCGTTGTCTTGGAAATATTTATGTACTGCAAAAGATAGCTTAGAACGTACTCTCATTACAGCACTAAATGTGTTGGTTCTAACACGTAAATGTGCATTTTCACGTAAAAACTCTAAACTATGTTTTTTAGGTTGAATAGGGTATTCATCAGGATTAGAATCTCCAAGAATTTCTAAATTAGTTACATTAATTTCAACCTTTTGTCCTTTACCCTGGCTTTCAACAAGAGTACCAGTTATACTAACGGCAGCACTTGTAGTAATTCTTTTTAATAAAGCCTCATTAGTATTTTCAAAATCTACTACACATTGAATATTATTTATAGTAGAACCATCATTTAAAGCAATAAAACGATTGCTTCTAAAGGTTCTAACCCATCCTTTTACATGTACTTCATGTAAAAACTTATCCGACTGTAATAGTTCTTTTACGCTACTTCTGTTCATTATTTCTTAAATTCTTGTATAAAAACAAGCAAATATACTTTTTTGCAATAAGATGAGCAATGATATTTTGAATATAAGAAATAGAGTGCTTAAAAACAGTTTATTTATCCTCTTCTTTTGGAGGTAAAATTTTAAAATTAGTTTCTTTTAGTACTTTTTTGTTTGCAATTTTCTTCTCAAATGAAATTAATAAAGAAGGTAACAGTACTAAGTTTGAAACCATTGCTAATAATAGAGTTACTGAAACTAAGCCTCCTAAAGCTATAGTACCACCAAAACTTGAAATAGTAAATACTAAAAAACCGAAAAATAATACAATAGAAGTATAAAACATACTTACTCCAGTTTCACGTAATGCTGAGTATACAGCAGGCTTTATTCTCCAGTTATTTGCTAGGAGTTCTTGTCGATATTTTGCTAAAAAGTGAATGGTATCATCAACGGAAATACCAAAAGCAATGCTAAATACTAAAATAGTTGAAGGTTTTATAGGAATATTAAAGAACCCCATTAATCCTGCGGTTATTAGTAAGGGAAGCATGTTTGGGATAAGTGAAATTAATATCATTTGTGGAGATCTAAACATCCAAGCCATAAAAATTGAAATTAAAACTATGGCTAATGATAATGAAATAACTAAATTTTTGATTAAATAATTTGTTCCTTTAAGAAATACAAGTGCTTTTCCTGTCATAGAAACATTGAATTTTTCTTCAGGAAATTGTTTTTTGATAACCGCATGTAGTCTATCTTGAATGATATCCATTTTATCGGTACCAATATCTTTCATAAAGGTTGTGATTCTAGCATACCTACCTGTTGAATCAACAAAGTTTTTTAACATTCCTGAATTACTACTTGAATTTTTTGTGTAAGAAAAAATATAGCTTTTTTCTTGTGATGTGGGTAATTGGTAAAATTTCGGATTTCCTTTATAATAAGCCTGTTTCGAGTATTTAACAAGGTTGGTAATTGAAATAGGTTTAGATAACTCAGGAAACGTTTCTATTGTTTCATTAAGCTTTTCAATCTTTTTTAAAGTTGAAAGCTTCATTACTCCTTTTTCTCTTTTAGTGTCTACTAAAATTTCCAAAGGCATTATACCACCAAATTCACTTTCAAAAAACTTAATATCTTTATAAAATTGTTTGCTTTTGGGCATGTCTTCAATTAAACTACCTGAAACTCGTATTTGGTATAAACCGATCATACTTAGTATTATAACAACAACAGTTGTAATGTATATAGTAATACGTTGAGTTTTTACAGTATGTTCCATCCAGTTTACAACATCTTCTATCCATCTTCTTTCCAAATGAGTTAAATGTTTCTTCTCAGGAAGTGGCATAAAGCTATAAATAACAGGTATAATTAATAGTGCAAGAATAAAAATACTTATAATGTTAACAGAAGCTAAAATACCAAATTCACGAAGTAGCTGACTTTTTACAAAAACAAATGTAGCGAAACCAGATGCAGTAGTAATGTTTGTCATTAAAGTAGCATTACCAATTTTTGATATTACTCGTTGTAATGATTTAGCTTGATTTCCATGTTTTTTTACTTCTTGTTGGTATTTATTAATAAGGAAAACTGCGTTTGGAACTCCAATTACGATAATTAAAGGCGGAATAAGAGCAGAAAGAACTGTTATTTCATATCTAAACCAACCAATAAAACCAAAAGCCCATACAACACCAATTCCAACTACAAGTAATGTGATAAATGTTGCTCTAAATGAACGAAAAAAGAAAAAGAATATAAGGGCCGTAATAAGTAATGCTCCTAATACAAAAATCCCCATTTCTTTAGTAATATTTAAAGAATTTAAGGTTCGTATATATGGCATTCCAGAAATGCGGACATCAATTTTTTGTAATTCTTCAAATTTTTCTATTTTAGGAATAAGTATTTCGGTAATGAAATCTGCTCTTGCAGGAGTATTTATTATATCTTTATTTAAATAAATAGCAGTTTGTAAAACACCTTTATCATTATATAATAAATTTTCGTAAAATGGTAGTTTTTCGAAAAGTTGTATTTTTATTTTGTCAATTTCTTCTTTAGTAGATGGAGGTTTACTAAATAAAGGTTCTACTACGAACTTTCTGTTTTTCCTGTCTGCTTTTAATTGTTTAACATCAGAAATTGAAACAGAGAAATCTACTTGTGAAATTTCCTCAAAAGACTTCGTTAGTTTATTCCAAGCATTAAATTTTTCTGGAGAAAAAATGGTACTGTCTTTTATACCAAGAATAATAAGATTACCCTCTTCTCCAAAAATTTCTAAAAATTTATTGTACTTAAGATTAGCTTCGTGATCACTAGGTAGAAGATTAGCTTCAGTGTAAGAGAAGCGCATATATTTCATTTGAGTGACTAAAAGCCCAGTAATAACAGCAATAAAAAGTAAAACAAAGTAACGATTACGTAATATAAAACCTGCGATCTTGGTCCAAAAAGTCATTCAAAAAAAATTTTAGCAAAGGTAGTTAAATGGGTGTAATAAAAATAAAAAAAAGAGTGTCTTAAAAAACACTCTTTAAAAAGCTTATTTAAAAGAAATTATACAGTCATAATTTCTTTTTCTTTTACTGTAAATTTATCATCAATGTCTTTGGTAAATTGATCAGTCAAATCTTGAATATTTCCTTCAGCTATCTTTTTCATATCATCAGAAATATCAGTTTTTTTTATGTCGTTATTTGCTTCTTTACGAGCATTACGAATTCCAACTTTTGCATGTTCTGCTTCAGCTTTAGCTTGTTTTGCTAAATCTTTTCTACGTTCTTCTGTTAAGGCAGGAACATTAATAATAATGTTTTCACCATTATTCATTGGGTTAAAACCAAGGTTAGCATTCATAATTGCTTTTTCAATTTCTTGTAACATGTTTTTTTCCCATGGTTGAATTGAAATGGTACGAGCATCAGGTGTATTAACATTAGCTACTTGACCCAAAGGTGTAGCTGAACCATAATAATCTACTTGAACATTTGCTAACATAGCAGGAGAAGCTTTTCCTGCTCTAATTGTTCTTAGTTCTTTTACTAAATGATCAATTGCTTTGTTCATACCTTCTTTGGCTGAATCTATAATAAAATCAATTTCTTCGTTCATTTTGTATGTATTTTAATGCCTCTTTATTAATTTAGAGGTGATTATTATATTTTATTGATTATCAACTATTGTTCCAATATTTTCTCCAGATATAAGCTTCAATAAGTTTCCGTTAGTGTTCATGTCAAAAACTATAATTGGAAGCTTGTTTTCTTCACTTAATGTAAAAGCAGTCATATCCATAACCTTAAGGCCTTTCTCAATAACATCTTTAAAGGTAATATTATTAAATTTTATGGCATCTTTATTTTTTTCAGGATCGGAGTTATAAATCCCATCTACTCGAGTACCTTTTAGTATTGCATCAGCATTAATTTCAATAGCTCTCAATACAGCAGCTGTATCTGTTGTAAAATACGGATTTCCAGTACCACCTCCAAATATAACAACACGTCCTTTTTCTAGATGTCTATTAGCTCTTCTTTTAATGTAAGGCTCAGCTATTTCTTTAATTTCGATTGCTGTTTGTAATCTAGTTTGAACACCCTCATCTTCTAAAGCACTTTGCAACGCTAAACCGTTTATACAAGTAGCAAGCATTCCCATATGATCACCCTGAACTCTGTCCATACCATTACTAGCACCAGCAACGCCCCTAAAAATATTTCCGCCACCAATAACAATTGCAACCTCTATATCTTTTTCAACAACCTGTTTTATTTCTTGTGCGTATTCTTTAAGTCTTTTAGGATCTATCCCATATTGGCGTTCACCCATCAAAGCTTCACCACTTAATTTTAAAAGGATTCTTTTATATTGCATAATTTTATTGAAAGTTGGGCAAAATTAATGATTTTTTTTGAAGCATAAAAAAACCATTCTTAAAAAGAATGGCTTTTATATAATGTAAATGTTTTATGGTAATTACCCTAAAGTAACTCTAACAAAACTTTTAATATCAACATCACCGTATGATTTAACATAGTCAGCTACTGTTTTCTTTTCATCTTTAATGAACTTTTGATCTAATAAACATTGTTCTTGATCTAAAGTTGTGTTATCAGAAATAAATCTTTCCATTTTTCCTGGTAAAATTTTATCCCAAATTTTTTCTGGTTTTCCTTCAGCTTTTAATTGCTCTTTAGCAGCTTCTTCAGCTTTGGCTAAAGCTTCATCAGTTAACTGTAACCTAGATACGAATTGAGGAACGTTTTTAAGAGTTTTACCTAAACGAACTAATTCTTCATTATCTTTTACAATAGCAGCAATTCTTGCTTCAGTTTCAGCAGTAACAAATGCAGGGTCAAAATCTTTATACGATAAGCTTGTAGCTCCCATAGAAGCAGCTTGCATAGCTAAATCTTTAGTTAAAGCATCTGCATTATCTACGCTAGAAGTTAATCCTACCATAGCAGCAATTTTACCAACGTGAGTATATGCTCCTACATATGGTGCTTCAATTTTTTCGAAAGATGTAATATCGATTTTTTCACCGATAACACCAGTTTGTTCAATCAGTTTTTCAGCAACAGTAACTCCACCGAAATCAGCAGCTAAAAATTCTTCTTTAGTATTGTAGTTAAAAGCGATATCTACAAATTGAGATGCTAAAGCTTTAAATGAATCGTTTTTAGAAACGAAATCTGTTTCACATGCTAATACAATAGCAACTCCATATGTGTTGTCATCGCTAATTTTAGTAATAGCTACACCTTCAGTAGATTCACGATCTGCTCTTTTAGCAGCGATCTTTTGTCCTTTTTTACGTAAAATTTCAATTGCTTTATCAAAATTACCTTCAGCTTCTACTAATGCATTTTTACAATCCATCATTCCAGCTCCGGTAGTTTCTCTTAATTTCTTTACGTCTGCAGCGCTAATTTTTACTGACATTTCTATCGTTATTTTTAGTTGTAAATATTTTTGTTGTACAAGATATAAAAACCTAAAGATTCCAATGTAATGAAACCTTTAAGTTAAAATTATTTTGTTTCTTCAGTTGTAGCTGGTTTTTCTGTAGCAGCTGGTGCTTCAGTTTTAACCTCTTTTTCAGTTTTAGCCTTTTCTTTTTCGGCTTTTCTGTCAGCTAATCCTTCAGCAATTGAATCAGTAACATAAGATAATACTTTATCAATAGATTTAGAAGCATCATCATTTGCAGGTATAACAAAATCAACTGGTCTTGGATCAGAGTTTGTATCTACCATAGCAAAAATTGGAATGTTTAATTTTTGCGCTTCAGCAATAGCAATGTGCTCTTTCTTTACATCAATTACAAATAAAGCTCCAGGTAAACGAGTCATATCAGAAATAGAACCTAAATTCTTTTCTAATTTAGCTCTTTGACGATTGATTTGTAATTTTTCTCTTTTAGATAAAGCATCAAAAGATCCATCTTGTTTCATTCTGTCAATAGAAGCCATTTTTTTAACAGCTTTTCTAATAGTAACAAAATTTGTTAACATACCACCTGGCCAACGCTCAGTAATGTAAGGCATGTTTACATTTTTCGCTTTTTCAGCAACGATATCTTTAGCTTGCTTTTTAGTTGCAACGAATAAGATTTTACGTCCTGAATTAGCTATTTTTTGTAAAGCTTTAGAAGCTTCATCAATTTTAGCTGATGTTTTATACAAATCGATGATGTGAACACCATTACGTTCTGTATAAATATATGGAGCCATGTTAGGGTTCCATTTTCTTGTTAAGTGACCAAAGTGTACGCCACTTTCTAATAATTCTTGAATGTTTGCCATTTTAATAAATGTGTTTACGTTCTGTTTTCGCAATATTTCAGTAGTTATTAAGTCTGAAATATTTAGATACTAAACTGTTAAAAATTGATATATAATAACAGTCTCTTTTGAAAATAAACATTGAAAGCCTTTTTGGAAGGCAACAATGAAAATATTAACGTTTAGAGAACTGGAATTTCTTACGTGCTTTCTTCTGACCGAATTTCTTACGTTCAACCATTCTAGGGTCACGAGTTAATAATCCTTCTGGTTTTAATACTAGTCTATGATCTTCATTAATAGAAACCAAAGCTCTAGTGATAGCTAAACGAATAGCTTCAGCTTGACCAGTAACACCACCACCATAAACATTTACTTTAATATCATAAGACTCTAAATTGTCAGTTAACATTAAAGGTTGTTGTACTTTATATTGTAAAGTACCTGTTGTAAAGTAGTTTTTATATTCTTTTTTGTTGACTGTAATGTTTCCACTTCCTTGTGAAACATAAACACGAGCAACAGCTGTTTTTCTTCTACCTATTTTGTGTATAGTTTCCATTATATAAGATCGTTAAGGTTAGTAGCTTTAGGGTTTTGAGCATTTTGTCCGTGCTCAGTACCTGCATATACATATAAATTTCTGAATAATGCACTACCTAATTTGTTTTTAGGTAACATTCCTTTTACTGCTTTTTCGATAAGTCTTGTAGGATCTTTTTCGAACATTTCTGTAGCAGTAAGTGATCTTTGCCCCCCTGGATAACCTGTGTGACGGATATAAGATTTATCAGTCCACTTTTTACCAGTTAAGTTAATTTTTTCTGCGTTGATAATAACTACGTTATCTCCACAATCTACGTGAGGAGTATAGTTAGTTTTGTATTTACCTCTAATTAGTTTTGCTACTTTAGAAGCTAGACGACCCAACGTTTGCCCGTCCGCATCAACCAAAACCCACTCTTTGTTAACAGTGTTTTTGTTAGCTGATACTGTTTTGTAACTTAATGTGTTCATAATTACACGATTAGTTTTTGTCAAATGATTAATAATAATAAATTTTCCTTTAAAAAGGACTGCAAAAGTACGATTATTTATTTGATTGACAAATAGTAGGTTAGTTTAATTTGAGTTTTTCATTTTTAAACATTTCATAAGCAGCTTGATAGTATGAAATTGTTTCTTTTAAAAATGTAGAGTCAGTTTTAATAGGTGTAATTTCATTTTTCAATTTATTCCAGTCGTAAAAAACATGACCTCTTTGAGTTTCAAGTAATAATAATTTACCAGGTTTTAATAATCCTACTTTTCTATGGTTGCCTATTAGTGCTCTCTCATCTTCTGGGTTCATTTTATTAATATCTTTTCCATAAAGATTTGAAGTATAGCTCCAGTTTAAATATCCGAATAGGGTTGGGAAGATGTCTATTTGTGATGAAAGCTTATTTATTACAGTTGGCTTATTTTCTTTCATGTTGAAAATAAAAGCTGGTATGTGATGATTTTCTACATTTATTTCTGTTCTACCAGCACTAAAAGCACAATGATCTGACATGATAACAAAAATTGTGTTTTTAAACCATGGTTTTGTTTTTGCTTCTGCTAAAAATCGTCTCAAACTTTCATCTAAGTATTTCATAGACCCTCTTATATCTACACCTGGAGGCAAATCTATGATGTTCTCAGGGTATGTATGTGGTTTGTGATTAGAACTTGTCATTACAAAATTGAAAAAAGGTTGTTGCTCTTTGTGTTGTTTATCAGCTACCTTTATAACCTTATTAAAAAGGTCACCGTCACAAATAGCCCAAGCATTTTCAAAAGTTGTTTCTTTATCTTCAATTCTTGTTCTTTTTGTAGGTAAATTCTTTTTTAAACGATGTAATTTTCTTCTGTCAACAATATCAAATCCATTATAACTAAAATAATCGGTCATATTATCAAAATGGCCATCACCCCCATAGATAAATGATCGAGAGTATCCTTTTTGTTTAAATACTTCCCCTATGGTAAAAAGGTTTTCGTTGTTTTCACGTTTTACAATACTTCTTCCTGGTGTAGGTGGAATTGATAAACTAATAGCTTCTATACCTCTTATAGTTCGAGTTCCTGTAGCATATAAGTTGTTGAAAAATATTGATTCTCCAACTAAAGAATCTAATGTTGGTGTCCATACTTTATCGTTACCAAAAGTGGTCATGAATCTAGCGTTCAAGCTTTCTAAACCAATAAATATTATATTTGGTTTTTTTTCTTCTCCTAAATTAATTGTATGTCTTTTAATGCCTTCATAATTTATAAGACTATCATTTGAGGCTTTTATGTTTTTTCTTAATATGCCGTATACTTCTTTTTTTGAAATAGTGTCGTAAAATTCTTTATAATTAAGCTCATTACTTTTGTAAGCAGCAAAGAAAGAAAATAGACCAGACTTTGCTAATTCACTTTCATTGATATTGTCAAAAATTTCTGCATTGGTATTTTTAACTTTAAAATGGAATAATGAAAAAATTAGAACAGCGAAAAATGCAGGGATTATTTTTTTATTAAAAGAATCATCACTTTCAAATGTAAGTTTATATGCATTTCTTTTTTTAGCAAATCTTATGCTGATTATTAATATTAAAACAATAACTCCTACTAACAAAGGAATAGGAAATGATTGATGTATGTTTTCAACTACTTCATAGGTGTATAATAAATAATCGACAGCAATAAAGTTATATCTTCTTTGATATTCTTGCCAAAAAGGAACTTCGGCTAAAAAAGAAAATATAAAAACAAATAATAATAATCCGTAGGTGAATTTTGTTATGAGTTTATCAAGTTTACTTCCATGGAACTTCTTAGGTATTATTAATAGATATATAGTGTAAAGTAGTAATACATATGATAGTACACCAATATCATAAAATATTCCTATAACCAATATTTTGAATAGATTAATAATAGAAAAATCAATTGTATTTAGCGTTAAAAAATATAATGAACATCTAATTACGAAAGCAAAAAAAAGTATGGTTAGTACAAATGTTTTAGCTAGCTGAAATCTTTTAGGTAATAGTTTTGTTAGCATGAAGTTATTAAAATGTAAAGTTGCAAAGAACGAGAATTTTATTAAAACAAAAAAAACTGCCATTAGGCAGTTTTTTATTTATATGTTTTGTTTATTATTCAGCTTTTTGCTCTAATAATTCGAAGAATTGGTTTAAACGAGGAAGAATAATAATTTTTGTTCTTCTGTTTTTTGATTTGTTTGCAGCTGAATCATTAGTGGTTAAAGGAGCGTAACTGCTTCTACCTGCAGCAATTAATCTACTAGGAGCTACGTTGTATTTATTTTGTAATTGGCGTACAATTGCAGTTGAACGTCTAACACTTAAATCCCAGTTGTCTTTTAAAACTGAAGAACCTTTTATAGGAGTATCATCAGTATGACCTTCTATCATTACATCCATTTTAGGCTGAGCATTAACAACTGTTGCTACTTTTTCTAATACTTTAGAAGCTTTATCAGTTATAGTATAACTACCGCTTTTAAATAAAAGCTTATCAGAAATTGAAATAAAAACTACTGTTTTTTCAACATTCACTTCAATATCTTCATCATCAATTCCTTGCTGTAATTCTTTCTTTAAATGGAAAGCAACAACTAAGTTTAATGAATCTTTTTTAGAGGCAGCTGCTCTAATTCTATTAATGTATTTGTCTTTTTTACTTAATTGAGCAAGAGTTTCTTTAATGTTATCATTTGCTCCTTGAGTTAAAACAGTTAAATTTCCTACTTGTTTTAGAGTTTCACTTTTGTCTTTACGTAAGTCATTAACAGTGGTTTGTAGGATACTTGATTTTTCTTGAAAACGTTCTTTTTCAACCAAACACTTTGTTAAATTTGTTTTTACAGCAAGTAATTCTTCTTGTGTTTTTTCATGTTTAGCTTTTAAAGCTTCCATTTCTTTAGTAGAAGCACAAGAAGCTATTAATATGGTTAGTACAAATAATAGAAATGCTTTTTTCATCTTAAATTAAATTTACTTTGATTGAATATTATAAAGCAAAGTTATAAAAATGGGAATACAAAAAAGATAATTAACAATCTTTTATGAAGATTGAAACTATTATTTTTGTGCTTAAATATTTTAACTGATGCTAAAAAAGAGTTTTTATTTAAGTACACTAGTGTTATTTGTTCTTTTTGGATGTAGTGAAAAAAAGCAAAAAGAGATTGTTAAGCTCGAAGGAGTTGTTTTTGGAACTACTTATCATATTACCTATTTAGATAAGACAAATTACCAAAAATCGATTGATAGTTTATTTAATTTAGTTAATAATTCGTTATCTACCTATATGCCTACTTCTGATATATCGAAAATAAATAAAGGTGACTCAACGGTAGTGGTAGATGATATGTTTGTAGATGTTTTTGAAAAAGCTAAACGAATTCATAAAGAAACTAATGGGTATTTTGATCCTACGATAGGTCGTTTAATTGATGCGTATGGTTTTGGATCGGGAAAAGAGAAAAAGAATTTGAGTTCAGAAGAAATTACAGGACTTATGAAGGGGGTAGGTTTTGATAAAGTAAAACTAGAGAATAGAAAGGTATTTAGGGAAACTTCTAATATAGAATTTAATGTGAACGCTTTTGCTAAAGGATATGGTATTGATGTTATTGGGTGGTTTTTGGAGAGTAAAAAGATTAATAATTATTTAGTAGAAATAGGAGGTGAAATTAGAGCAAGAGGTAAAAAGGAAGGTAAATTATGGAAGGTAGCTATCGAAAAACCAAATGTTGATGGTATACGATCACTTCAAAAAATAATTGAATTGGATGATGAATCTATGGCTACTTCAGGAAACTACAGAAAATACAAAATGAATGAAGAAGGGGAGAAAATTGTGCACACAGTGAATCCAAAAACTGGTTTAGCGCAAGAAAGTAATTTGTTAAGTGTTTCAGTTCGTTTAAAAGGAGATTGCGCTGATGTAGATGCTTATGCCACTGCGTTTTTAGCAATGGGTTTAGATAAAACAAAAGAATTTTTGTTAAAGCATCCTGAATTGAAGGTTGTTTTATTATACAATGATAAGAATAATAAGTTACAGGAGTTTATAAATTAATTTTTAAAACAAACGGGTAAAATTTCACCTTTCATTAAAGCAAATCGTTCTAGTTTTTCTGGAGCGATTTTTTTTGTAAAATCAACTTCATCAACTTGAAAACCAATAGATCGAAGTTTGTTAAAATAATCACGACCATATACACGAACATGATCGTATTGACCAAATATTTTAGCCCGTTCTTTTGGGTCGGTAATGGTATCGTCTTCAAAAGTAGTTTCTCTATTTAGATCTTGAGGGATTTGAAAAATACCAAAGCCACCAGTTTTCATAACTCTGAAAAGTTCGTTCATGGCTTTTGTGTCATCTTGAATGTGTTCTAAAACGTGGTTACAAAAAATAACATCAAATGAATTGTTTTCAAATGGTAAGTTACAGATATCAGCTTTTACATCTGCTATCGGTGATTCTAAATCAGAAGTAATATATTCTAAGTTTTTTTGTTTTCTAAAAATGTCTAAAAAACACTGTTCTGGGGCAATATGTAATACTCTAAACTTTTTTTTTGAAGAAAAAAAAGTAGATTCATTTTGTAAATACAACCACAATAAACGATGTCTTTCTAATGATAAGGTAGAAGGAGATAAAGCATTTTCTCGTTGTACACCATATCCGTAGGGTAAAAATTTTCGAAAAGATTTTCCGTCAATAGGATCTGTATAATTATCACCCTTTAACCACCAAGAAATAATGGGTTTTGCCCAGTAACTAGCTTTTATTAAAATAGGTCTAGGTATAGTATTTAAAATAGCTTTAAAAAAAGACACTTTTATTATAATATTAAAGGTTTTTGTCTAAACTCATCTTCTTCGTTACTTTCAATACCTAAAGCATCATATATGTATTTGAAAGTAGAAAGTAATTCTGGTTTACCATCTACTATAGCTACATCATGCTCAAAATGAGCACTAGGTTTGTCATCTAAAGTAGTAATAGTCCAACCATCATTATGTTGACGGATTTTATGAGTACCTAAATTAGTCATTGGTTCAATAGCAACAACCATTCCTTCAATAAATTTTTTCCCTCGACCTCTACGTCCATAATTTGGCATTTCAGGGTCTTCGTGCATTTTTTTACCTAAACCATGACCTACAAGTTCTCTAACAACACCGTAACCATGCTTTTCTGTGAAATTTTGTATAGCAAAACCAACATCTCCAACTCTATTTCCAACTTTTAATTCACGTATACCAACATATAAGCTTTCTTTAGTTATATCTAGTAATTTTTGAGTTTCTGGAGCAATTTCACCTACAGGAAAAGTGTAAGCATGATCTCCATAAAAATCATTTTTTATAGCACCGCAGTCTATTGATATAATATCTCCTTCTTGAAGAGGAGTGTTATTAGGAATCCCATGTACTACTTGAGAGTTAGGGCTCATGCAAAGTGTGTTAGGGAAATCATATAAACCTAAAAAACCAGGGATAGCGCCTTGCTCACGAATAAAGTCTTCAGCTAATTTATCCAAATGTAATGTGGTTACACCAGGTTTAACTTCTTTAGCAAGCATACCTAATGTTTTTGAAACAACTAAAGCACTTTCGCGCATTATTTCTATTTCTTCTCTAGTTTTTGGTTTGATCATGTTGAAAAATATTGAAGCGCAAATTTACGTTTATTTTTGATATGGATGTTTATAAGGTTGTCCTGATATTATTTTTAAAATATCACCTTCAATCGTTGAGCCATCAAGAGCATGTTCTACGAATCGACCAATTTCTTTCCCGTTTTTATAAAAGATAAAAGTTGGAACACGAATTATATTAAAGCCATCTTCTAATCCGTCTGCTTTTTTTTGACGATTTACAGTGATCATTTCAAGCTTTTTATAATTAAATTTAGCTTCGTCTAATAATTTGTAAAAATTAGGGATTTCACGTTTACTATCACCACACCATGTTCCCATAAATGCTTTTATTTTAATCCCATTTAAGTTTTTTTCTAACTTTTGAGCAGTTGCTTTTTCAATTTCATAATAAGAATAGAAATCATTAAACCAATCACTTCCGTAAGGTTCTTGTTGGAAGTCTTTACGAGTTGCTATTCCAGTTAAATTACCGTCTTTATCTTTAGTCGCTGGTTTTTTAGGGACTGAAGCACATGAACTTATTAATATAAAGGATAAAATAAAAAGTATTTTTTTCATAAAAAAGATATGTTTTTAGATAAGAGAATGTTGTGTCATTTCTTTAGGTTTATTAATTCCTATTAATTGTAAAATTGTAGGGGCAATATCTCCTAAAATTCCATTCTTTATTGATTTTAATTCTTTGTCAATTAAAATCATAGGAACAGGGTTTGTTGTATGAGCAGTATGTGGTGTTCCATCTGGATTAATCATCGTTTCGCAATTACCATGATCAGCAATTAAAATTGTAGTATAATCATTTTCTAATGCAGTTGTAATTACTTCTTTTACACAAAGGTCAACGGATTCGCAAGCCTTAACAGCAGCGTCAAAAATACCAGTGTGACCTACCATATCTCCATTTGCAAAATTCAAACAAACAAAATCTACATCTCCTTTTTTTAATTCTGGAACAATAGCATCTTTTATTTCATAAGCACTCATTTCAGGCTTTAAATCATAAGTGGCAACCTTTGGCGATGGGCATAATAATCGTTTTTCTCCTTCAAACTTTTTTTCTTGCCCACCAGAAAAGAAAAAAGTAACATGCGGATACTTTTCTGTTTCTGCAATTCTAATTTGTTTTTTATTTGCTTTTTCTAAAACTTCACCTAAAGTGTTTTCTATATTTTTAGAATTGTAAATTACATTTATATTGGTAAAAGTTTCATCATAGTTTGTCATTGTAACAAAATATAGAGGTAACTTTTTCATGTTAAGTTCAGGGAAATTGTTTTGACTTAAAGCATTTGTTAGTTGACGACCTCTATCGGTTCTAAAATTGAAGAAAATAATAACATCATCGTCTTTAATACAAGTTTTAGGGCTATTATTTTCATCAACCATTATAATTGGTTTTATGAATTCGTCAGTAACTCCATTTTCATAACTAGTAAGAATGCTTTTTTCTGCATTAGAAGATTTTATACCATCTCCATGAGTCAAGGCATCATAAGCTAATTGAATACGTTCCCAACGATTATCACGATCCATTGCATAATAGCGTCCAGTTATAGAAGCTAATTCACCAGTGGTTTGTTTCATGTGTTCTTGAATGTCATTGATGAAAAACTTACCTGATTTTGGATCGCAATCACGCCCATCAGTAAAAGCATGTAAATACACGTTTTTTAAATCATGGTCGTTTGCGGCTGTTAAAAGTCCTTTTAAATGATTAATGTGAGAATGTATTCCTCCATTAGATACTAATCCTAAAAAATGAACATTTTTATTATTTGTTTTAGCATATTCAAAAGCTTTTAATAACTCAGGCTCATTCGCTAAAGTTCCTTCTGTTATTGCTTTATTAATTTTAGCAAGATTTTGATATACGATTCTACCTGCCCCTAAATTCATATGTCCAACTTCTGAATTACCCATTTGACCTTCAGGTAATCCTACATGTTCTCCATCTGTCCGTAGTTCGGCATTCGGATATTGGTCATATAATGAGTTAATAAAAGGAGTTTTGGCATTGTAAATAGCAGATACTTTAGGGTCTTGTGTAATTCCCCAACCATCAAGTATCATTAAAATTACTTTCTTGTTCATTATTTTAAGAATTGAATGGTAAATGTAAGAAAGAAATTAGTATTTGTATAAATGAATGAGATGAATTAATGGATTTGAAAATAGATTTTTACTGCATCAACAGGAAAAATTTATATAAATAATAAAAGAGGTACTGTAAAATAGTTATTTTTATAAATTATTAATCGTTGTGAAAAGAATTTTGACTATTACATAAAAATATAAGAAGACTACTTATGTGATAAAAATTGTTTCTTATTTATTCTTATTAGAAGGCAATAGATTAAAAAATGTATATAAAATTAATGATTTCAAATAAATGAATTTACCTACATTATTTAATAGTTTGAGTACGCGTTTTGGACTTTTAAAATCTAAAATGAAAATAGAAAATGCGGTTAATGATTTTGGGTTACAAGTATTGTTAGAGAACACAGCGATAGAAATTTTAAACACCGTTTATGGATATAAATTTATAAACGCTAATAAAGAATCATTAAATTTTGCAGCAGTTGATGCTTTGGATAATGAAAATGAAATTGCGCTTCAAATTACTTCAACTTTTAGTAAAATAAAAATAATCTCTACTATAAATAAGTATTTAAAAAACGATTTACATAAAAACCATAAGCACTTAAAGTTTTTCTTTTTAAAAGATGTGAAATCATTAAATAAAGGAACTATAAATGAAATTTCTAAATTATTAGAAACAAAAGGACTTAGTTTAAATGTAAAAGAAGATTTTATTGATTATGAGGCTATCTATCAAAAGTTATATTTTGATACTCCAGATATTCCTAAAATACTTAAAGTTATCGAAATAATTGATAATGTTTTAGGTGTTTTACCAATTAATAAGATTTCTAGTTTTGCTTCTTTGGGAATTTCATTTGAGAATGATGAAATGGAAAATGTCCACACACTTGTTTCAAGTCTTTTAAAACAGGGAATTAACATTTATATTACATCTAAAAAGTTATATGATGAATTAAAAGATCATCGTTTTTTTGATTATTTGGTGCTAGTTAAGGATGTTAAAAGTATTAGTCATATTAATCATTATTTAATTATTATATCTAATCAATACATTCAAAAAAATTTAATAGAAGAAGAAAGCTGTGTTTTGTTTAAAACGTTATTGCATAACAATTATAAATCTAAAACATTAGCGTTCAATCCGTATATTAATAATTTAAATAGAATTAAAAATAAACGGTTTAGGGTTTATAATAACTTAGATACCGATAAAAAAAATATTCAAGAGTTTTCAGAAAATCTAGTGGTTAATTTTATGTCGTCTAATACATCTCAACTTAAAGTTGATACAGAAAACATAAAAGAGAGTTTAATAAGTATTCGTAAAGGATTTGAACATAAAATACTTCTAGAGAATAATCAACAAAAAACCATTTTATTTTATATAAATAAAATGGATGTTAAAATTATTTATATAGTTTTAAAAAATGGTTTTTCAACTATTTCTACAATAGCTTATGTGAAAGGCCTTTCAAAAAAATATCCACTTAAAAACATTAATCTTTTAGTACCTCAAAACCCTAATCATAAAACTAGAAAAGTATTAGATACTTTTAAAGATAAGATAAGGATAGAAAACGTGTATTATATTGGAGAATTTTTGTTTGAAGAAACACTAAATGATATTAATCAATTACCAATTTTAGGGATTGATGATTTTGTATCGCCAGTAATCAAACATGAAACAAATAGTATTCATTTAGTAGATATTTTACATTGGATTGTTGAAGAGCGTTCACCTTCTATAGGAATCATTGAAGCGCCTGGAGGAATTGGAAAAACAACTTTAGTTGAAAAAATACATGATGAATTAATTAATAAAGAAAATGAATATAAACATTTGGTTCTTTTTATAGAAGCTAATGCTTTTATTGAAAGTTTTAAGAATACTGATTTTTCAGATGAAACTGAATATGATTTGTATTCTATTTTTAAGAAATGCCATAGTCAAGGGAATAGCATAGATGAGCAGTTGTTTTATAATAACTTTAACTATGGAAATATTTTAATGATAATTGATGGTGTAGATGAAATAGTGTCAACAATTACAAGTTTTAACTTAGATTCTTTTTTAATTAAATTATCTGAATTAGGGGAGAAAATAGGAAAAGGGAAAATACTCTTAACCAGTAGAGATTTATATGTAAAAGATATTCAAACTTTTTTAAACAAAATTAATGGTAATGGAAATGCTATTGTTGTTTATAATTTAATGCCTTTTAATAAAAAATTAGCCGAAAAATATTTTTCATTAAATGGGGTTTCTCCTTCAAAAATAAAAAGGGGGCTTTCGTTGTTACATGAATTTGTAATGGAAAAAGAGAAGGGTAATGAATATGTATATCCTCCTTTTGTTTTAGATGTTGTTCTTGATTTTATGAATTCTGAAGAGAATTTTGAGGTTGATTCCGAGATGTTTAATTCAAATTATTTACTATCAAACCATAGGTTAGATTTTATTATTCAACAAACATTTAATAGGGAGGGGATAAAAAAACATGAGTATGGTTATGACTTAAGTATTGATAGTCAAGTAGCTTTTTTTACCCTTATGGCGATAGAAAAAATGGGTAGAATAAGAGAAGAAGAAATATTAGAAATAGTTAATCAAATTGATTTTATAAGTAATTCTGAAAAAGTAGCAAAAGGGTTAAGAGACCATCCTTTTATAAGAAAACAAGATGATTATTATGTTTTTATATACCGATTTTTGGCATCTGAATTTTGTGTTACTGGTGTTTTTAGCTTGTTGAAAAAGGAACCATTTATAGAAATTAGTAATGAATTAATAAGAGTTTTAGCTTTTGAAGCTAATTATAATTCTATCATAGCTAAAGGTATTATTGATAAAGTTAATTTAGATAATTCTTTTTCTAAAGATAATTTTTATGTTTTTATAAGAGGGTTAATTAATGATATAAAACAAAATAGAGAAGAGTTAAAGTTTATTGATAAAAAGGCAATAAGTAATTTGTTTTTATTGTTATGTGAATATTACTCTAATGAAGAGAAGTATAGCAATGAAAACTTTAATCATTTAATTAAAGTTGTTTTTGGAGATAAAGAAGGAAGTTTTATCTCTAACTTTTATTTAATGGATGTTCCAGATAACTTCACATTATTATTAAACTTTAGTGGGCTGAATTTGAAAAATAGTGAGATTAATAATTTTAATAATTTTATTTTTTGTGGATTTAATGCTGATACATCTTTTGAAAGTTCTTGTGAAATAAAGAATATAAACCTTCATGGAGTTTCTTTATTTGATAAGTTGGAAGAAGTATCAATAAATGAAGAAAATTTTGATAATGTTGTAGGAGATAATAGTCTTCATAAAATTTTAAGATTAAAAGAATTAGGTAAAAGCGGGATAGAAAAAGAGATTAGAAAATATTTGAAATCTTTTTATATCGGAAAAACACTCAAAGACGCTATAAAACTAAGAGAATTAAAAAATACATATCAAAATAACGATTTGATGGGAAAGATAACTAAGGAAATGCACAAACAAAATATCTTATTAGAAATTGATAATAGCGAATTAGTTATAAATACGAAGTTGAAAAGTAAAATCAATAAATTTGTATATCAGGGTAGGAGTTTTACTGAAATAAGAGAGGTGTTTAAAGGAATTGCAGTTTCTATTTAATGTGTTTTAAAATAGCCATAAAGTAAAAGTATAACTGTAAAATTTGTTTTACTTCATGGCTATGCAAGTTTTTATTTGCTGTACTTTTTAATTGCAGCTTTAATTTTTTCAATTCTATTTTCAGGGTCAGGATGTGTGCTTTGAAATTCAGGAACACGATTAGGTCCAGCTGCAGCTTTTAAAATTTCCATTACGTTTATTAGGTAGCGAGGGTCGTAACCTGCATCAATCATAAGTTTTACACCCAATTCGTCACTTTCTAGTTCATCACCACGCCCATTTTTAAGTAAAGTTTTTTGACCAACACTATTGGCAAGTTGACCTAAATCAGCACCAACAGAAGCTCCCATTGTTAAGAGTTTCCAAAAGTTAGCTTCAGTAATTCTTTCATTAGAATGTTTGCCTAAAACATGCCCAATTTCATGACCTAAAACCCCTGCAAGCATATTTTCATTCAAGCTACCATTGCTATTTGTTAATTTTGAAAATAAAGCATAAGTAATAAAAATTTGACCGCCAGGTAAGGCAAAAGCATTAATAGCTCTTTGATCTTTTAATAAATGAAAATCATATTTGTATCCAGACTTTCTTGCTACAGTATTATTTACTAATTTCTGACCAATTTGATCAACAATCTGTTGATATCTGTTGTCAGGATATAACCCACCGTGTTGTTGAGCCATAGAAGGAGCTTGTTGTAAACCAATGGCAATTTCTTGTTCTGGAGATAAACTAATAGATTGTGTTTTTCCTGTATAAGGATTTTCTTCTTGCTGACTACATTTTTTTAAATATGCAAACGCAACGATTACTAGTCCAATAAGTAAACGAATTTTAAAACCGCCTCTATTTCTCATTTTTATGCTTTGATTTTTTGTGTTAGCTATAAATATACAAAATATATAATTTAACGGATATCAGTTTTTTGTGAAGCATAAAAAACTTAAATTTACGCAGTTAAAATACCATTCTATGGAGGCTCATTTTGAATTGAATGAAGTAACTAAAAAGTTACCTAAACATTTACATAAATTTATAGTAAAACAACCTTATAATGAATATACTGCGCAAAATCAAGCAGTATGGCGTTATGTAATGAGAATGAATGTAGATTATTTGGGTAAGGTTGCCCATAAATCATACATAAAAGGTCTTGAAAAAACAGGTATTTCAGTAGAGTATATTCCTAGAATGGAAGGGATGAATCGTATATTAAAAGAAATAGGATGGTCAGCTGTTTCTGTTGATGGTTTTATACCTCCTAATGCATTTATGGAATTTCAAGCTTATAATGTATTGGTTATTGCTTCTGATATGAGAACAATTGGTCATATAGAATATACACCTGCGCCAGATATTATTCATGAGGCAGCTGGTCATGCTCCAATTATAGCAAATCCAGAATATGCTGAGTATTTACGTCGTTTTGGAGAAATTGGTGCAAAAGCTATTTCTTCTTCTAAAGATTTTGAAATGTATGAAGCCATTCGTTTGCTATCAATATTAAAGGAAGACCCTAATGCCTCAAAAGAAGCAATTGAAGAAGCACAAAAGAAAGTTGAATGGCTACAAGATAATATGGGAGAATTGTCTGAGATGGCCCAGATAAGAAATTTACACTGGTGGACTGTTGAGTACGGATTAATAGGTACTGTCGATGATCCAAAAATTTATGGAGCAGGTCTTTTATCTTCAATTGGTGAAAGTAAGGGGTGTTTACAGGAAGAGGTTAAGAAATTACCTTATTCAATTGAAGCTGCAGATGTAAGTTTTGATATCACTAAACCACAACCACAATTATTTGTAACTCCAAATTTTGCACATTTAAGTTTAGTCTTAGAACAGTTTGCTAATAAAATGGCAATAAGAACAGGTGGATTAAAAGGAGTAGAAAAATTAATAGATTCTAATAATTTAGGTACTATTGAATTAAGTACAGGTATCCAAATATCTGGTGTATTTACAAATGTAATATCTGATGAAAAAAATCGCCCTATTTATATTCAAACAACTGGAGGTACTGCATTATCAAATAGAGATAAAGAGTTAATTGGACATGGAATAAATTATCATGCTGAAGGGTATGGAAGTCCAATAGGAAAATTAAAAGGGATTAATATTCCAATTGAAAATATGAGTCCTAGAGATTTAGAGGCTTATGGAATTTATGAAGGAAAACAAGTTTCTTTAGAGTTTGAAGGAGGAGTTAAAGTAGAAGGAGAAGTTATTACTGGTACAAGAGAGTTAAGAGGGAGGATTTTATTAATTTCTTTTAAAAATTGTACGGTAACATATGGAGAAAAAGTATTATTCCATCCTGATTGGGGTATATATGATATGGCTGTTGGTGTTGAGGTGGTTTCTGCCTATGCAGGACCAGCTGATGTAAACTCTTTTGAAGATTTAGGAAAAGTGTCAGAAACCAAAACTCATAAAATAGCATATTCAGAATCTGATGAGAAATTATATTCATTATATGATTCGGTTAGAGAGATGAGGGAAAATGGTACGGTTTCTGAAGTTAAAATAAAAGATATTTTTGAACAACTAGAATCTCAATTTAAAAACGATTGGTTATTACCGTTAGAGTTATTAGAGTTAGCTTTTGATAAAGAATATTCAATAAAAAGTAGCATAAAAGAATATTTGGAGAAACTTAAAGGTAACAAAAGCTACAAAACATTAATAGAAAACGGATTATTTTTGCTTAACAATTACCAACAAGCATAAAATGGGATTATTTAATTTATTTAGAAAAAAAAACATGAGTAACGAAATTAAAGAATACTTAGAGAAAGGAGCAGTTGTATTAGATGTTAGAACTCTAGGTGAATGGAATGAAGGACATTCTGAAGGTGCTAAGCATATTGTTTTAAATACAATACCAGAAAATGTAGAAATAATTAAATCATGGGGTAAACCTGTAATTGCTGTTTGTAGAAGTGGAGGAAGAAGTGGTCAGGCTACTGATTTTTTAACTAATCATGGAGTTGACGTGATTAACGGTGGTCCATGGGGAAATGTAGATCAACATCTTTAAACTACTTTTAAGAAACTGTTTAAAATAAAAAAGGCAATCTGAAATAATATCTCAGATTGCCTTTTTTTATCCTGTATATAATATAAAGTTGATGTTTTTAAAAGGAAATATGTGTGTGTGTGTCTTTTAAGATTTTTATTTTTTCTTGAAGATTAATTATAAATTTCTGGTGTGCTTCTGAATTAGGGTTAAAAGACCTATGTGCCAATCCTTTTTGAATAATTTCAATTTGATTCATTGTTTGTAAAGAATCGTTTGTAAACCAAGTTTGGTTGAATTTTTCCCAAATATAATTTATAGCTGTTGTATTTGGGTGAATCATATCTTCAGTGTAAAAACGATAATCACGTAATTCATCCATCATTATTTCATAGGAAGGAAAATAATATGTTTTATCTCGAGGCTCAATAATGCTATGAATAGCCGTTAATAAATGTGATTTACTTCGTTGGTTTTCAATAAAACCATCTTTAATATGACGAACAGGTGATACCGTATATAGTATTGAAGCATTTTTATTTACTGATTTTATTAATGAATTAATAGCATCTAAACTTTCTGAAATTTCTTCAACAGATAAAATTTCTTTTAAAAATTTTTTTTGCGGTATTTTATGGCAATTAGCCACAATAGAGTCACTTTCTATAAATCGATATACCCAAGAAGTACCTAATGTAATAACTATATGTGAGGCAGTTTTTAACTGTTTTGAAGTTGTGTTTATTGCTTCATTTAAACAATTTAATAGCTTGTTTTTATTAGGAGAACTTAAAGAAGAATGAGCATCAAAAGTATGCCATCGTTCATTCTGAAAAAAGATATCTTGTTCAGTATATTCTTTTTGGTTAATTGCATTATTAACTATTGTTTCAATAGCTTTAGGATGAAATAAAATACCAAAAGGATTTTGTAGCGTTTTAAATTTATAATACGTTAATTTATTTCCGATATTTTCAGAAAAGCAAGAACCAATTAATACAACTTCCGATTGATAATCTAATTGATTATGCTGTTGAGGTTTTAACGGTATTTGAGTTTGTAAATTCATGATTAACTCTTTGATATTATAATATAAGGAAGTCTTTTTTGAAATCAAGATTAGAGTTTTCTAGTGCTTAAATTTAAAATGCTCACCTTTATTTCTTTCTCACAAATATAAAAAGGTTCAAAGTAAATGAAAACTTTGAACCTTTTTTAAAATATTTTTAATCTGTTTTATCCGATGTATTCAATTGCTTTTTCTAATACTTTTGGAATTCCACCTGGGTTTTTACCTCCAGCAGTAGCAAAGAAATTTTGTCCACCACCACCACCATGAATGTACTTTCCTAATTCTCTAACTACTTTACCAGCATCATACCCACGTTCGTTTGCAAGTTCTTTAGAAATATAACAAGTTAACATTGCTTTTTCTGGTGAAGCAGAAGAAGCAAATAGAATAAATAAATTATCTATTTCCCCACCTAATTCAAATAGTAAGGTTTTAATACTAGTTGGATCTAAATCTACTTTAGTAGCTACAAAGTGAACACCATTAACCTCTTGTAATTGGTTTTTGATGTCACCCTTCATGTTTTTAGCTTTATCTTTTAATAATTGCTCTAATTGCTTTTTTAAATTAGCATTTTCATCTTGTAAAGCAACTACCGATTTAGTAAGGTTTTTAGGGTTTTTTAATACTTGTTTTACTTCTGTGTAATTACGTTCAATATCTTCAAAGTAATCACCTACGGCTATATTAGTAATGGCTTCAATACGACGAATTCCAGCTGCAACGGCTCCTTCTGATTTTATTTTGAAATACCAAATATCACCAGTTTGTTGTACATGAGTTCCACCACATAATTCTGTTGATTGTCCAAAACGAATAGCACGAACACTATCACCATATTTTTCACCAAACAATGCCATTGCTCCTTCGTCAATAGCTTGTTGCATTGGAATGTTTCTTTTTTCTATTAACGGAAGGTTTTCACGAATACGAGCATTCACAAATTCTTCAATTTCTTGTAACTGATCTTTGTCAACCTTTGAAAAATGAGAAAAATCAAAACGTAAGTATTTTGGACTTACTAATGATCCTTTTTGCTCAACATGTGTTCCTAAAATAGCACGTAATGCTTGGTGTAATAAGTGAGTAGCAGAGTGATTGCTAGCGGATAATCGTCTAAACTCATCATTTACTACTGCTTTAAACGTGTCATTTAAGTTTTTAGGAAGGTTTTTAGCAAAATGAATAATTACATTATTTTCCTTTTTAGTATCCGTTATGTATATAACATCACCATTTGGAGTTTCAATGGCACCTTTGTCACCAACTTGTCCACCACCTTCAGGATAAAAAGGAGTCATGTTAAATACTAATTGATATTGGTCACCATCTTTTTTAGTGGTAACTTTTCTGTAACGTGTTAATTTTACATCAACCTCTAAAGTGTCATATCCTACAAATTCTTCAGTTTCATCTTCTATTAAAGTAACCCAGTCACCAGTTTCACTTGCAGAAGCTGCACGAGAACGATCTTTTTGAGCTTTCATCCCAGCATTAAATTCCTCTTCATTAATCTCATATCCTTTTTCACGAGCAATTAATTGAGTTAAATCTAAAGGAAAACCATAGGTGTCATATAATTCAAAAGCTTTTTTACCAGATACTGTTTTTCCATTAGTATCTTCTATAACCTTATCTAATAATAACAATCCTTGATCTAGTGTACGTAAAAAAGAGGCTTCTTCTTCTTTAATTACATTATGTACTAAAGTGTCTTGCTTTTTAATTTCAGGAAAAGCAGCACCCATTTGATGTGATAAAGTTTCTGCTAATTTATAAATAAAAGGTTCTTTTTGATTTAAGAATGTAAACCCATAACGAATAGCTCTACGTAAAATTCTACGAATAACATAACCAGCACCATTATTACTTGGTAATTGACCATCAGCAATAGCAAAAGCAACTGCACGAACGTGGTCAGCAATAACACGAATAGCAATATCTATTTTTTCATCTTTACCATATTCAATCCCAGTGATGGTTTCAACTTCACGAATTAAAGGTGTAAAAACATCAGTATCGTAATTAGATTGAACTCCTTGTAAAACCATACATAAACGTTCAAACCCCATACCTGTATCAATATGTTTAGAAGGAAGCCCTTCTAAAGAACCGTTAGCTTTACGATTGTATTGCATAAATACTAAGTTCCAAATTTCAACAACTTGTGGGTGATCTTCATTAACTAATGATTTTCCATCTACTTTAGCTTTTTCTTCGGCTGAACGAATATCAACATGAATTTCTGAACATGGACCACAAGGACCTTGCTCACCCATTTCCCAGAAATTATCTTTTTTATTTCCCATTAAAATACGATCTTCTGAAATATATTGCTTCCATAAATCGTATGCTTCTTGATCCATTTTAGTACCGTCTTTTTCATCACCTTCAAAAACAGTTACGTATAAAATATCTTTATCTATTTTAAAAACCTCGGTTAATAATTCCCAAGCCCAAGCAATAGCTTCTTTTTTAAAATAATCACCAAAACTCCAGTTTCCTAACATCTCAAACATAGTATGATGATAGGTATCATATCCAACTTCTTCTAAATCATTATGTTTTCCTGAAACACGTAAACATTTTTGAGAATCTGAAATTCTATTATTTTTTGGTGTGGCATTACCTAAAAAGTATTCCTTAAACGGGGCCATACCAGAGTTGGTAAACATTAAGGTAGGATCGTTTTTTAGCACCATAGGCGCAGAAGGAACGATGTCATGTTGTTTCGATTTAAAAAAATCTAAAAATTTAGCTCTAACTTCTTGAGATTTCATACCACTCCAGTATCTTAAAATTGTTAATTTTTAACTAAAAAACCGCTTTAAATAAGTAGTTTTAAAACATTTTGTAAATTTGTGTGTTTCCAAACAATAAACCCTTAAATAAAGGCGCTCGTTTAAAGAGCACAAAAATAGTATATTTAGCATTATGGCGAAAGTAAAATATTATTATGATCCAGAGACGTTATCTTATAGAAAAATAGAGAGTAGATCAGCCGAAAAATATAAGAAAGCTTTTTTAGTGGTAACAGGAGGATTATTAATCGCTTTTTTAGGATTCATAGGTTTTAGTCAGTTTTTATTAACACCAAAAGAGAGAGCCCAAAAAAGAGAACTAGAAAACTTAAAGTTACACTATGAACTACTTTCAAAAAGAATGGACGAAAGCTCTGGTGTTTTAACTGAATTACAAGAAAGAGATAACAACATTTATAGAACATATTTTGAGGCAAGTCCAATTGCTGAAGAACAACGTAGAGCAGGTTTTGGTGGTGTAAATAGATACAAACATCTTGATGGTTTTGATAATAGTAGCATGATTAAAAATGTAACCAAAGAGTTAGATATTTTATCTAAACAAATGGTAGTTCAATCAAAATCGTTAGATGAAATAGTCAATTTAGCTAAAGAAAAAGAAAAGATGCTAGCTTCTATTCCTGCAATACAACCTGTGAAAAATGAAGATTTAAAAAGAATGGCTTCTGGGTATGGTATGCGATTACATCCTATTTTAAAATCTTGGCGTATGCATAATGGAATGGATTTTACGTCACCTACTGGAACACCAATTTTTGCATCAGGAAATGGAAAGGTAATTAAAGCACATAGAAGTTCAACTTTTGGAAAAGTAGTATACATAGATCATGGCTATGGGTATAAAACAATTTATGCTCATATGAGTAAAATGGTGGCTAAGAAAGGACAAAGTGTAAAAAGAGGAGATTTGATAGGGTATGTAGGTAATACAGGACGTTCTGCAGCGCCACACTTACATTATGAAGTTCATAAAAATGGACGACCAGTAAATCCTATTTATTTTTATTATGGCGATTTAACTCCTGAAGAATTTATAGCAATGCAAAAGGCGTCTCAGCAAAAGGGGCAGTCGTATGATTAAAAAATAAAAATGTACGTAGAGTTACCTGAAAAAAGATACTATAAAATTGGCGAAGTTGCTGATGCTTTCGGAGTAAATACTTCCTTGATCCGTTTTTGGGAAAAAGAGTTTGATGTAATTAAACCTAAAAAAAATGCAAAAGGGAATAGGTTATTTACAAAAGTAGATATTGAAAACTTTAAACTTATTTTTAATTTAGTTAAAGAAAGAGGCTTTACTTTAGAAGGAGCTAAACAAAAGTTAAAGAGAAATCCAGATAAAGTGGTAAACAATCACGAAATAATTAGTAGATTGGAAACTGTAAAAGCAGAATTAATAAAAATCAAAAATCAATTATAAAATCAAAAATTATGAAAAAATGGTTAGTGCCTATAATAATACTTGTTATCGGTTTTTTTATAGTAAGTTGGGGTATTGGAGTTAACAATGAGATTGTAGAGTTAAAAGGAGAAGCAGAAATAAAGTGGGCTAACGTTGAGAGTTCATATCAACGAAGAAATGATTTAATAGGTAATTTAGTAAAAACGGTACAAGGAGCTGCTGATTTTGAAAAATCTACGCTTACCGATGTTATTAATGCCCGTGCCAAGGCTACTTCTGTAAATATAAACGCTGGAGATTTAACTCCTGAAAAAATGGCACAGTTTCAGCAAGCTCAACAAGGATTAACTGGTGCATTATCTAAATTATTAGTGTCAGTTGAACGTTATCCAGACATTAAGGCTAATAAGAATTTTTTAGAATTACAAAGTCAATTAGAAGGTACTGAAAACCGAATAAAAATAGCTCGAGACCGTTTTAATAAAATGGCAGGGAAGTATAATATATTTATTGAAAAAATTCCTAATAATTTAGTTGCTTCTTTTAGAAGTTTTACTAAAATGAGATTATACCAATCTGATGCAGGTTCTGAAAACGCTCCTAATGTAGATTTTAAGTTTTAATTGATGTCTAAAGTTGAAGACTTTCTTTCTGTTCAAGAAGAACAAGAAATTGTTTCTGCGATTAGGCAAGCTGAACTAAATACTTCTGGTGAAATTAGAGTACATATTGAGAAGAGTACAACACTTTCTCATTATGATAGAGCACTAGAAGTATTTAGTACTTTAAAAATGTATAATACCAAGCAAGAAAACGCAGTACTTATTTATGTAGCTGTTGAAGATCATAAGTTTGTAATTTATGGTGATAAGGGTATTGATACTGTAGTACCTAAAAACTTTTGGGACACTACTAAAAATACCATGCAGGAGCAATTTAAAAAAGGCAATTTTAAGCAAGGGATTATTGATGGTGTTTTAAAAGCAGGTGAAGAACTAAAAGCACATTTTCCTTGGCAGGCTAATGATGAAGATGAGTTGTCTAATGAAATATCAAAAGGCTAAATGAAATTGAAAAAGACCATTTCTACTTTAATCCTTATATTTTCACTATTTAGTGTTTTTAATATCTTTTCTCAAGGTTTTGAAATTCCAAAGAAGCCGAAAAAAGAAAAAGATCAGACGAGTTTATTTGATTATATAGGTTTATTAACTCCGCATGAGAAAACTACATTAGAACAAAAATTAATTAAATATTCAGATACTACTTCTACACAAATAGTACTTGCTGTTATTAATTCCACGAAAGGTGAAGAAATAGGTTATTTAGCTACAAATTGGGCACATGAATGGGGAATAGGTCAAGAGAAAGAAGATAATGGTGTTTTTATATTGTTAGCTAAAGATGATAAAAAAATTACTATTAGAACTGGTTATGGGACTGAGCATTTATTGACTGATTATGTTTCACGTCAAATAATTGAATACAACATTATTCCTTACTTCAAAAAAGGAAATTACTATGCAGGTTTAGATAGTGGAATTAATTCGATATTTAAAGTACTTCAAGGAGAATTTAAAGGAGAAAGAAAGCGATCTAAAGATGGTTTTGACCCGAGTTTTATTATTTTTATTATAATACTTATTATATTCTTTATCATAATATCTCGCGGAAACCGAGGAGGTCGAGGCGGCGGAAGAAAATATAGAAGATCAGATCCAGCTAGAGATATCTTCGATACTATCATACTAAGTAATTCTGGAAGAGGAGGTTTCGGAAACGGAGGCTTTGGAGGTTCTTCTGGTGGAGGATTTAGTGGCGGCGGTTTCGGAGGAGGCTTCGGAGGCGGAGGCTTTGGCGGAGGTGGTGCTACTGGAGGATGGTAACATAAAAATACTTTTCAGTTTTAAAAAATATACAAATATAAAACCACTGATTTTTCAGTGGTTTTTTTATGATTATAAAAAAAATATTAAAAAAAATAAATTATTAAACTAATGGTTTATATATTAGTTTCTAACTAATTAATAGTGAAAAATGGAAAATAAAGAAGCTCCTGAAAAAAGTAAAATAGATTTTATAAAATGGTTTATAAATACAGTAGTAATAGGATTATTAACTTTTTTCTTTTCATGGATTTTGGATGAACGAAAGCAAGGGGTTGAAGAAATAAAAGTATATAATACATATGTTGAATTAATAACAAAGGTTGACGGGTTAGCAGAGAGAAGATTATTAGCAGAGTTTTTTTCAAACGTAACAGTGTCTGGTCAGTTAAAAGAAGGATGGAAAGACTATTATGATATTTTAGATAAGCAATATAAAAATGAAATAGCTAAACAAGATTTAATTATTTCTAAAACTGATACAACGACTATAGAAGGGAAAATTGAACGCGAAAAAGCAATTTTGAAAAAGAGTACGATAGAAGGTACAGGTGTTATATCTCCTATTATAACAAAACTAAACCCTCAAAACTTTAAATTGGCGCTACAAAAAGAGTTAGAAGGTTTTACATTATTGATAAATAAAGATATTGAAGGAGCTATTTTAGCTTTTTCTGAATCTGAAAATGCATATAATTCATTTCATCAAGTGTATGAAATAGAAAAATACTTAAAAAGTAAATTGCAATCAGAAGAAGTAAAGAGTGATGAGTTTTGGAAAGTGATTTATAAAGATTTACTTGAAAAATATAGCTGGAAAATGCCCAGAATAATAAAATCTAAATTAGAAAATTTCTCAAAATAATGAGTTGCTTATACTAAGTAAATTGAGAGAAGTATTTTCATAATTGTATCTTTGTAAGAAATAAATTATTATGAAAAACTACTTCTATAGTATAGGTGTTATACTGCTATTTTTAATTACTGTTAGTTGTAAAAAAGAGATTGATGCATCTAACGAAGTATATTCTTCAGAAACATTAAAATTAAAACAGCTAACCGATAATGTGTATGTACATACTACATTTTTAGACACAGAAAGTTGGGGTAAAGTAGCTTGTAATGGTATGTTAGTTATAGATAATAATGAAGCAGTGGTTTTTGATACACCATCTGAAAATAAAGTAGCGAAAGAATTAATTACTTGGATAGAAAACCAAAAAAAAGCAACCATAAAAGCTGTAATTCCTACCCATTTTCATGTTGATTGTTTAGGAAGTTTACAAGTTTTTCATCATAAAGAGATACCATCATATGCTAGTTTAAAAACGATAAAATTAGCTAAAGAGCAGGGTACTATTATACCACAACATGGCTTTCATAATAATTTTGAATTAAAAGTAGGTAAGAATAAGATTACTTGTGAGTTTTTAGGTGAAGGGCATACGAAAGATAATATAATTGGATATTATTCTAAAGATAAGGTATTGTTTGGAGGTTGTTTAGTAAAAACACTAAAGGCTAAAAAAGGGAACTTAGCAGATGCTAATGTTAAAGAGTGGTCAAATACCGTTAATGCAGTAAAAGGTAAATATAAAGATGCTAAATGGGTGATACCTGGGCATGGTAATGAAGGAGATACTTCATTGTTAAATTATACAATAGCGTTATTTAAGGAATAACTGGATAGTTAATATTATACATAAACTAACTTTATAGTATGGCTTAGAAATTGTTTTTTAAGTACCTTTACTATTATAAGTAATTCTTCAAAATGAAAAAGGTATTCTATTTTTTTTTAAGTATATTTTTAGTTTCAAGTTGTACAAATTATGGGCAATTAAAAATAGTTGGCTCAGTGCCAGATGAACTAGAAGAGGTGTCTGGAGTTGAAAAAATAAAAGGATCAGATATTTTATGGATGCATAATGACGGTGGAAATGAAGCTGATATTTATGGTGTAAATGTTTTTGGTGAAATACAACAAACAATTGCACTGACTACAAAAAATAAAGATTGGGAAGACATTACTTCAGATGAAGAAGGTAATTTATACATTGCTGATTTTGGGAATAACGGTAACAAACGTAAAAATTTAGTTATTTATAAAATAACTGCAGAAGAGCTAGCGTCTCAAAATATAATAACACCAAAAAAAATTAAATTTAAGTATCCTAATCAAACTAAATTTCCACCCAAAAAGAAAAAACGTTTTTTTGATGCTGAATCATTATTGTATTTTAAAGGAGGGTTATATGTTTTTACTAAAAGTCGTGTAAAAGGAGCGTATGGTAAAACAAGTTTATATAAAGTACCAACCACAAAAGGGAAATATACTGCAGAATATATTGATACGTTTGAAAATTGTAATAATAGTATACACTGTTGGGTAACTGCAGCATGTATATCTCCTGATAAAACAAAAGTAGCCTTGTTAACTCATGATCAAGTATTAATTTTTACAGACTTTACTGATGATAATTTTTTCAGTGGAGTAGTAACTGAACATGATTTAGGGCATACTTCACAAAAAGAAGGAATTACTTTTAAAGATAATAACACACTTTATATTACTGATGAACAATCTCACGGAGCTGGAGGGAAGTTATATGAGTTTTCCCTTGGGAAAAAATAAAGATTAGTTGATTTATATACTTAGCTATCAAAAAATGCAACTTATTTTTTAGGAATAACTAATAGATTCCTTCTTTCGACCTCAATCTTAATGAAGTTAAAATATACTTGGAATAAACTACAGGTTAATAATTTCAACAAATAAAAAGATCCAGCCAAAAACTAAGAATAGTCCACCAAGTGGAGTAATTGGACCAAGAAAACGTAGTTTTTTGCCTTTGGCATCTGATAAAACTAATCCGTAAATACTAAATGAGAAAAGCAAAACTCCAATTATAAAGCTCCATCCTAATAATGGATTTGGTATTTTGAAGTTAAAACCAATAGTTAGTAAAACAATAGCATGGTACATTTGGTATTTTACTCCTGTTTCAAAAGATTTTAACTGAACATCAGTTAAAATTTTCTTTAAGGCATGGGCTCCAAAAGCACCAAAAATAACTGCTAGCATTCCAAAAATGGCTCCAAAAAATAAAATGGTTTGTTGTGTCATAATTTGTTTTAAAAAATTGTGTTAAAAAGAAAAACCAATACCAAAAGCAACTCTATTTTCGTTAGTGTTTCCTTGGAAGTAAGAAATATTTAAGGTGAATAAATCAATTCCACTTAACCAAACAGAACCACCATAGCTAGTATGCCAAGTTGAGTTTTTAACTTCTCTAGGACTCCAAACACGTCCGTAGTCAAAACCAGCAGAAACTCCCATTTTTAATGGTAAAAATGAAGTTTTAATTTCTCCAAAGCGCAATCGTAAATCATTACTATGATAAAAGCTTTGAGTTCCTGTAAAACGCTGACGGTTAAAACCACGTAAACTTTTATCACCACCTAAAGTAGCAGCTTGATATATTTCAAATCGATTACCAATATTGATATGCGTGCCAACTTCAGAAGCAAAAACTAATGAACGATTTTGCACCAAGTTTTGATAAATAGCTAAAGAAGATTTAATATATCCAAAACGCTTTTCAAAGTCATTAATTTTTGATTTTGCTCCAACTGCTAATTCAAAATTCATTCCTTTAGAGGGGAAGCTTACATTGTCAATTCTGTTATGAGTAAAACCAAGTTCACTTCCTATAAAATAATTAGTATCAAAAATATTAATAGCACTTTGATTGTGATTTCTAATGTTTCTATTCGGTGTGTTTTGTACACGAACACCTTCTATAGAAGAAGCTAATTGAACAGCAAACCCACCTCTAAAACGTTTTAAGAGTGCTGGCGAAAAGCTTAATTCACTTTTCTTAATACGGTAATAATCTAAATCAAAATTTTGATTGTTTATACTGTTATTACCCCATCCAAAAAAGTTAATAGAATAATTATCACTAGTTGCTTTTGCGCGTATTGCTAAACTCCAATCTCCTATAAATTCAGTAAACTCACCATTATATTCAATGTCAAAACCATTAATAGCTGAAAAATAGTTTGCTGATAAAGAATGTTGACTTGCAAATGGACGTTTTTTAAACCCTTGTCGTGTATGGGTTACAGAGGCGCCAATAAAGAAACCATCATCTGGATTACTACCTAAGCTAGGAAAAACAAGAGTAGTGTTGTTATCTATATCTCGGTGATTATAGGTGTTTCTATAGTAATTGTCTGAGCGTAAATCGGCAGTTTCCTTGTTTCCGTTTACGGTATTTTTCTTTGATTTATAATCGTAGATTTTTGTTTTCTTACTCCAACCAGCTACTGAAGACTCATCAGTATACACATCATGATCTTGTCCTCCTATTAAGCGAACTAAAATACCGTTTTTAACTTTTCCAGTTATGGTGAAAGTATCATCACTATTTAATCCATAGATTTGAATTTCATTCGTTTCTTTGGTCGTAAAAGTGCGTTTATAGATTGTATTTTTCTTACGAGTAACAGTAACTCTAGTTTCAGTGTTATTTATACGTTCTATTGAGAATATATCCTTTTTGTCAGTACCTAGAATGTATACAGTTTTAGCTTGTTTTGTATAGTATCTACGAGCAATGCTTTTTAATTTATCTCTTCGTGATTTTATTTTTGCAATTGTTTCTTTTCCGTCTAGTTCATAAATCTTGGTAGGTAACTTTTTTATTGAAGCTTCAATAATATCATCTGTTAATTGTTTTTGAATATAATCCGCTTGTGCTAACCAATCTTTTAAAGTTAATTCATTTAAAAATTCAGCATCAAAAAAACGAGGGTAATTGTTATACCATTTCATATTTTTAATATCATTTTCAAAAGTTTGCATGTTTTTAACTAAAGGAGCAAACTGTTGAAATAAAGGAATCATAACTCCGTCGAATTTAGAAAAAGGTTGATCTCTATCTCTAGGTATAGGTCGGTAATAGGTGTTGCCATTATCGGTTTTAAATGAAGCCCAACGCCATTGATCTTCATGACGATCCCAATCTCCAATTACCATATCAAACAAGCGAGAACGTATAGCCCATTCTTGATCTACTGTATGCTTTCCATTTTTACGAATCTTTTCTAAAACATCAAAAGTATTTATAATGTTCGTTGAATTACCAAAACTATCTACATCTTCTCTATTACCAGCAGGACGTTCTTCTAATAAATATAAACCACCTCCAAAAATAGTGTTGTATTTACCTAAAGCTGGTTGTTTAGGCATATAGTATAGCTTAGGATTTGTATGGTAAATATTCACAGCTTCTGCCATATCAGGAATAACAAATGCAGCATATGGGTGCGACATAGTAAAAATATCTTGTACAACGTCAATTAAAAAAGTCCCTTTTAAGATTCCTCCCATAATACGACTACCATCTTTATACATAGAACGTAGTACATATTGTTTTCCTTCAGGATTTTCAAGACGAAGTGAATTTGTTTGGTTTCCTCCTCCTTGTCTAATAGGCTTTAATCCACCAAAAACAGACTCTAATTCTAAAACAGGTACTTGTATTTTTTTACCATATTTTTCACGGTGTAAGTCTCCCCACATAAATTTATGAAATCCACTTACTTTTGTAGCTTCTGAAGGATAAATAGAAGTTTCAATAACTTTTTTATGAGCATTATATTCACTAAAATCAGGAGCTTTCTTTACTGTTTTTGGAGCGATAATTTCTTTACTAAATAGCAGCTTATTATTATCGGTAGTGTTAGCAGCGTAATATTCAATTACAGCAGAACCATCTTTATGAAAATTTAATTTAGCATATCCGTGATTACCATAGGTGAAAGGAGCATTATAACCAGCTAAAGCAGGTGATTGTTTAGAACCTGAACCACTTACTACTTGTTTGAAACCATCATTTTCTATATACTGAAGGTTGTGTTCATGACCACCAACAAAAACAATGTTATTTTTAAAGTCATCAGCAATAGTTTTTATTTGTTCTATAAAATCTGTGTAACTTTTGTTAAAATTGTCAGTTTCAATACCAGCATGTGAACGCAACATATTTTTTAGAGTACCTAAAACAGGTATAGGCTTCATATGGTCTTTAAAAGAAAAACTACCACCATGAGGTCCATTACTATATAATGGGTGATGCATAGCTACTACTACATTTTTATAACGATTTTTTTTAAACATTCCAGATAGTTCATCCATAAAATGTTCACGTGTTTTAATATCACAATTCTCATTAATAGTTGGGTGATTATTCCAGTCAGTAATAAACCATTTACTGTCAATAATAATAAGAGTTAAGTTATCATTGATGTTTACTTTTTTTAATCCACATCCTTTTTCTGGTAAAAAAGAATTTTTACCCAAGGCCTTTTCTACCATTTTTTCTTGGCGTTTTAAACCTTTTAAACCATTATACCAATCATGATTACCAGGAGTGAAAATAGTTTTTCCTTTAAAGTTTTTTACAGCATCTATTTGAATTTGTAATCTATGTTCAGCTAACGCTCTTTCAGTAGTTTTCTTTTTAGGCATTCCTATAGGATATATATTATCACCTAAAAAAAGAGCTGTACTATTTTTTGTTGAGGTTTGTAGATCTTTTTGAAAATACTCTAAAGAAAGTAAGTTTTTACCCAAGCCAGCATTACCAGCATCTCCAATTAAATAAAAAGAGTGAGAAAGCTCTTTATTAACTTTAATTGTTTTAGGTGCTTTATTATTGGCATATTGTGCTTTATACGTTGCACAGCCAGTTATAAAAATAAAGGCAATGAAATATAGGAAAAATCTAATGTTCATAAGTGGTTTTATTGAATTACAAAAATACTATTAATTCGTTAGTTTATTATAGTCTTCAGGAGTATCAATATCTATCAAATTAAAAGGCGTCATTTTTACAAGATTTTCTTCTTCATTCTTAAGAAGCTCTTTAGCACCTTTGTCGCCTTTTAATTGTAACAATTCTGAAAAATAAGTAGCCGGAAATATAGCTGGGACACCTACTTTTTTACCATAATTAGAAGCAATTATTTTTGTAGGATTTTCTTTAGACATAAGAAGCATTTCATGAATATAAAATGAAGTAATTTTTGGTTGATCAGCCAAAAGTATCGTTACTGAATCGTATTGTTTGTCGACTATGTATTTAATCCCAGTTACTATGCTTGAACTTAATCCATTTTCATAGTTATAATTATGTAATATTTGGATAGGGTAGTGCTCAATTTCTTTTTTTATAAGTTGAAAGTTTGCTCCTAAAACACAATAAACAGTTCCTGTTTTTAAATTTAAAACTTGCTCTATCGTCCAACCTAATAAGTTGGTATGTTTAAAAGGGAGTAGTTGTTTAGAGCTTCCCATTCGAGAAGAACTTCCAGCGGCAAGAATAAGGATAGCGGTTTTATTCATTGTTCTTAATAATTATTGTTAAAGAAGTAAAGTATTCCATATAGAGATTGCTTCATTACTTTCGCAATGCCGAATTTATAATTATGTGTGAATTTTACCTGTTATTTTTTTTAATGAAAAAACTTCTTTATTTCTGATAACTGATAATATTTCAGCAACAATAGATAATGCAATTTCTTCTGGAGTTATTGCGCCAATATTTAACCCGGCAGGCGTGTGAATTTTATCTAAAAAGCTATCAGAAACGTCAGGAGATAGTTCAAATAATTCATTGAATAGTTTTTCTCTTCTCTTAGCAGCACCCAATATTCCAATATAACTAGGGTTGGTTTCTTGTAGTTTTATTATGTATCGTAAATCGTAGGTGAAACTATGATTCATAAGAACGATAGCAGTATGTTGATTTATGTGTGTTAATTCAACCAATTCTGGAGTTTGTGCAATTACCGATTTTGCTCTTGGGAAATCTGATAATTGTTTAGGGTCTTTTATAGAAGTTATGACTTCAACCTCCCAACCTAATAACGTGGCTTGTTTACATAGTTTTACAGCATCATGTTCTCCTCCAATGATAACTAAACGAAATAGCGGTTGCATGGTTTGTGTAAATACTAAAGATTTATTATTTATCGTAGGTTTAAAATGATTAGAAAAGGTGAAGGGTTTTTTGCCAAACTGAATTACTGTGCCGAAGTTTCCTTCAATTTCATCTTCTTTTTTATAGTGAGCGTTTATACTAAAAGGGATTCTTTTTTCGATACTACTAGAAAATTCTTTTAAAAATTCAGGTGTAAGATTAATGGATTCTAATAAAATATATAAAATGCCCTCACAACCTAACCGATATCTACCGTCATAAGCTATAACTTTTGGAGTTCTTGTTTTAAAAACTGTTTGAGCTCTTCGTTGCACTTCTTTTTCTACACAACCACCGCTTACGGCTCCTGTTATTTTTCCGGCAGAAGATAGCAACATTTGTACACCAGGCTTTCTATAGGAAGAACCATCTAAAGCAACAACAGTCGCCAATACATTTTGGATTCCTTTTTGCTGATTAAGAAAAGCTTGTTGAATAATTTCTTTAAACTCGTGTGTCATTAATAGAAAACATTTCCTTAAAAGTACAAATTTTTAGGAACTACATGAAAGCATTGAACAACCTACTTTATTACGTGCCCATTCAGGGCGCTTGGCAAACCATTTATGATGTTGAGGTTGTTCGCTATACGGTTGCTTTAATAACTGATAAAATTCTTCAATTAAATTGTAATCGCCCTTGTTAGCATCATCAATTGCCAGTTGTGCCATGTAATTACGTAATACATATTTAGGGTTCACTCCATCCATATGTTGTTTACGCTGTTCATTAGTTTGAGTTTCTTGTTGTAATCTATCAATATATTGAGTAAGCCAAGTTTCCCAATGCTTTTTTATTTCGTCTTTTAATTCTAGTGGGTTATAAAAAGCTTCTGTTATTTTTTTAATGGCTATAGAAATAGAATCTTCTTTAGTGATGTTTGATAGGTTTCTGAAAAATATAGTCATATCCGTTTCTATCAAATGTAACGTTTCTTCTAGTCTACCAATAAGCTCAGAATCCGTATCGTTATTTTGAATTAAACCTAACTTACTTTTCATCATAGTTTCATATTGCTCTTTAAAAAGAGAATTGTACCCATCTAAAATATGTTGTAAAGGTTCAGCTTCTTCAATAAGTGGATATAAAGCATTCGCTAGTTTAAATAGGTTCCATAATCCAATATAGGATTGATTTCCGAATCGGTAACGTTTATGTTGAGCGTCTGTTGTATTTGGCGTCCATCCAAAATCAAAACCTTCTAACCATCCATAAGGACCATAATCAATTGTTAATCCTAAAACAGACATGTTATCCGTATTCATAACACCATGTACAAAACCAACGCGTTGCCAATGTACTATCATTTCAATCGTATTATCTCTAACCTTGGTTAAAAAATCAAGATATTTTTGTTTTCCTGTTGAAGTTATTTCTGGGTAGAAATGGTTGATTGTATAATCTGTTAATTGTTGTAAAGCTGTATGATTTTGCCTGGCAGAAAGAATTTCAAAACTTCCAAAACGAATAAAACTAGGAGCAGTTCGACTAACAATAGCTCCTTTTTCATAAGCTCGGTTTCCGTTGTATAATACATCTCGTAAAACTTCATCACCAGATAAGCTTAAAGACAAAGCTCTAGTTGTTGGAACTCCTAAATGATGCATTGCTTCACTACATAAATATTCTCGTATAGAGGAACGTAAAACGGCTAAACCATCAGCAGTTCGTGAGTAAGGTGTTTCACCAGCTCCTTTTAATTGCACTGCCCATTGTTTGTTACTGTGAGCTACTTCAAATAAATTAATAGCTCTACCATCACCTAATTGCCCAGCCCAATTCCCAAATTGATGACCACCATAGCACATGGCATACGGATGCGTATTTTCTAACACCTCATTTCCCGTAAAGATGCTTAGAAATTTGTTCGTTTTTGCATCATCTTTTGTGAGACCTAATTCAACTAACATTTCTTCAGAAACATGAATTAATGAAGGATTAGCTGTTTTTTTAGGCGTTACATACGAAAAACAAGCATCTAGTACTTGCCTGCGAGTGTTTTCTATAACTTTATCTGCAGGTAGTTCTTTATTAAAAGTATTATTTAGGTGTAGCTTCATTAGAGTGTGGTTTTACTTCTCTTTTTTCAACTAACAAAGTTATTACACTTATAATAAATAAACTGAGTATTAATAAAAAATAAAAAACCTCAGATTAGCTTAACTAATCTGAGGTTTTTAGATTTTAAAATTTATGCTTTAGATGCTACTTCAGATTCATTAAGTAATAACTCTAGTTCTTTATTTAATAAATCATGATTAAATCGATCACCAGAAAGGTCAGTATTTATAATAGTTTCTCTAATTCCGAAAGGACCTTTTACAACTCCTTTAATGTGGAAGTTAAGTTTAGTATTATTACATTGCCATTTAGAAATAGTTACTTCAAGAGAAAGTGGTCCCATTATTGGGTAAGTATTTGTTTCATTTCCTTTTAAAACAACTCTTTTACCTCCACTACCACGATTGGTTTTAACAAAAACATCAGTGTGAAATTCAGCACAACCACCATTATTGTCATAAACTTTAATGTTTGCTGTTCCTTCTATACGTATTCCAACAATACTAAACTTAAATTTTCTAGTTTCGTCAATAATAATTGGTCCTCCGTTTGATAATTTGCTCATAATAAATAGTTTTAATATTCCTTACTCGTAAGGCTTTTCAGGATTCGCCTCGTTTTTGTAGTTTCTGAACTCTACTTTGTTTGGTTTTAGAAAATTATTTTTTAGCGCTAATAATAAGTTTCTGATAGTAAAGTTGTTTATTTAATAAGTTTTAAAAGGAAAGTATGCCGTAAACGAAGAGTAAAAATTCGTGAATGATTAAAAAAAAAGTGTAAAGGAATGTAAGTTCTTTTTCTGTCATGAAAAAACACTACATTAGCATTATAATCTATAAAACAATGACTTATGAAAAAAATGCTATTAATACTTTGTTTAAGTATCTTATGCTCAAATTGTGGAAGTGATGCAGATATTCAAACTGAAAATAAAAACGCTACTGAAAATAAAGTTATCCTTTTAGATAATACTAAAAAGATAAATATTGAAAAAGTACAAAACAATATACCTCCTTTACAGATAGGGAAAGATAGAATTATTGGGCCGTTTGTAACTATAAATGAATTTGAAGGAGTTAGTTATGCTAATATCACTGCTTTTTTCGATAATGAAGCAATCTCATTTTCAAATCAATTATCTGTAACTTCTTATATAAATAACGGAATGTTAAATATTACTGTTACGGCGAAAGAAGAAACTAATATTAATGCTAATAATCAATCGTTATGGTCAGTAGTATATGGATTAGATAAAAAAGAACTGGCAGGTACTAAAAAAATTAATGTAGTTATAGATTTTAATAGTGCCGTTTATACGCAAAAAGGAACTATTAAAAATAAATTATTGAGAGAACCTACTCGTGGTACATTGGTTATTCCTCCTACTAAATAATACTAAATTTTATTTAAGTTTTTAAATTCCAGTTTTTTTAGAGATTTAAAAAAAATATAAAACCCTCAAGTAGAATTATCAATTTGAGGGTTTTGAAGTTGTTATATAGTTTCTGAACTCTATTCTGTTTGGTTTTAGAAAACTATTTTTAGCGCTAATAATAAGTTTCTGATAGTAAAATTACAATTGAACAAGTACTTTAATGGATTAATCTCAGTGAGTGAATTAAGAAAGTACGTGAGTGTTAAAAAAAAGGAGGTAAGCGTTTGAAATTGAGTGTTTGATGTGTTGATGTTTGTTGCATAATAGAGTATCTTGCAGTATAATCAAACTAACTAATCATGGAAAACAAAAAGAACTTAGAATTATATTCTATAATTAAAGAAATTAAAATTCAAAAAATAAGTAAAAATCAAACCCCTATTAGTATTGATGGGCATACATCTTTAGGTCCTTTTGTAAGAATTACAGAAACTGGTAGTTTAAATTATTTATATGTTACTGCTTTTTTTGATGAAGAAGTTATAGAGGGGGGTGTTGAAGAGTTCGATTTTAATGTAGTTATTTTTAATAAAGAATTAGAATTGTTAATCAAACCTAAAAAGAAAACTAATCCAAAAGCAGAAAAACAATGTTTATTAGCTTTTATATTCACTATACATGATAAGGAGTTTAATGAGATTGATAAAGTAAGAGTTGATATCAATTTTAATGGAGGGCCATCTATTAATGAACCAAGAAGAGGTACAAAAGTAATAACTTCATCTGAAACTGTTTCTTAAAAGGTAAAATGTGTTTTCTATAAAAAGATATACTGTTTTTTTTGTTTTTCTTCATTATGGCTGTTTTTCTCAAACAGGGTATATAGATGATTGGTTTTCTAATAATTGTGACTACTGTGTAAGTTTAAATGCTAAACAAAAAAAATTAGATAAAGATAAAATTACTTGGCATAAAGCACATATTGCTTTTGAAAATAAAGATTATAAAAAAGCAAATTATTATCTATTAAGCGATAAGCATAGTTTTATTGAAAAAAAACATATTTTACAGGGTCATATATTTTTAAGGTTAGGTGTTTATGATAAAGTAAAAAAATATTTTAATGATTCTATTCTTAAGAAGAATGAAAAGTATAATCTATTAATTTTGAAAAGTCTGGCAGATTTTTACGAGAAAAAAAATAAAGACTCTGCTATTGTGTATTATAAAAAAATATTAAAATATAATACTATTCCATATAAGTTAGAAAATGAAGTACATGAAAGTTTAGCTTATATTAATTTATCAAAAAGACAGTTTGGAAAAGCAGAAATTTCTTATAAAATTTTATTAAAGAAGTGTAAAAAAAATAATGATAGTCTTTTTTTAGCAAGGATTTTTTCTAGTTTAGGTAATTTATACTTTGAACAATATCAAGATAAAAAAGCAAAGAAATATTTTGATACTGCTTATACTGTAGTTAAACCTTTGAAAAACCTTAGAATAAAAAGTAATATTAGCCATAATCTATACATTGTATCTGAAGCTTTAAAAGAACATAAACAAGCTATTAAATATTTAAAAGAGTACAATGTTTTTCAAGATTCAATTCAAAAAGAGAACACTATTTGGCAAGTAGCACAACAAAAAGAAGTATTCAATATTGAAAAAAAGCAAGTTGAGATAGATAAAAGAACTGCACAACGTAATGTTTTTATAGTTTTAGCTATAGCTACATTATTACTGTTAGTAGTAATTTACTTTTTCTACAAAAAACTACAACAAAAGCATCAACAAATAGGTGTTTTAAATGAAGAATTAAAAGAAGTAAATGCATTAAAAAATCAAATATTTAGCATTGTTGCTCATGATTTACGAAGTCCTGTAGCTTTATTAAAACAGAAATTTCAAGTTTATGAGCCTAAAGAAAATAAAGAAACGATAACTATAAATAAAGATGTAGTTTCGGTAATAGATTCACTAAGTTTTTTGTTAGATAATTTGTTGAACTGGTCCTTAAGTCAATCAAATTTATTGTTTGTACAAAAAGATTGGTTTCCATTATTGCCGGTTGTAAAGCAAATAGAACATCAATATCAATCATTATTACAAGAAAAAAAGATAGAATTTACTAGTAAGGATTTAAATTCTGTATTAATTTTTGGAGACATGGAGTTGTTTAAAATTGTACTACGTAATTGTTTAGATAATGCCATAAAATTTACGCCAATTGGTGGCACTATTATGATTTCAGGTGTGGTAGAGAGCGAGTTTTTTAAATTACGAATTCAAGATTCAGGAGTTGGTATACCAGAAACGGTATTGAAAACATTGTTTGAGCTAGATGCTCAAAAAGCACAAAAAGATACAGAAGGAAGAAAAAGTTCTGGTTTAGGTTTACATCTAGTAAAATCGATGATTGAACTAAATGATGGAATGATAAGCATAGAAAATAACCCCCAAGGAGGAACGATAGTAAACATATCAATACTTCATAAAATAATTGCCTAATAGGTATGGAAAGAATTAAGATTTTAATTTTAGAGGATAGTAAAGAAGAAGCACAAATAGTAGAAAATATAGTGTCTAAACATTATGATGTTGTAGGTGTAGCTACAAACTATAATGAAGCTGTTGCCTTTTATCATTTACACAAACCTGATTTAGCAATTTTAGATATTTTTATAGAAGGAGAGCGAGAAGGAACTAGGTTTGCAACTTATATTAATGAAAATAGAGCAATACCCATTTTGTTTTTAACTAGTGCTAAAGATAAAATTAGTTTTACAGCAGCAAAAAGCGCTAACCCACATAGTTATTTGTTAAAACCTATAGATCCGTTTGGTATTAAATTTACTATTGAACTAGCTTTTGAAAAGTTTGTGAATGGAGTAGGGCAATTATCTACTAAAGAAGAGGCAGTTCTAAAAGTAAATGAAGAGTTATTTATAAAAAAGAAAGATTCGTTATTTAAAATATCTAAAAATGATGTGTATTATATAGAAGTAGATGATAAATATTGCCATGTTTATACAAAAGATGCGCAATTTTTAGTGCAAAAAACTTTGAAAAGCTTTGCTGAAGAATTTACAGATATATTTATTCAAACTCACAGAAGGTATTTGGTAAATAGAAACCAAATAGAAAGGATTGATACAGCAGATTATAATATTATTCTTAAAAATAAGATGACAGTTCCGTTAAGTCAACGACATAAAAAAGAAGTGCTTGAAATTTTTACTATTTTAAAATAGTTTTAAGTGGTGTGTTTATTTAAATGGTTAATATAATTTGTTAAAAGCCCTCTAATTTGTTCTGCTGCTACTGGGTTTGCTGAATGAACTTTAAATTGTAAGTTTTTTAGGTTTAAACCAGATTTGTAAACAAGCCATTTAGCTGCAGCCAATCCATCGGGTGCAATATTTCCATTAGCGTCAAGACCTAGGTCATTGTCAAAACTAATAAAATTTGGGAGTCCGTTAGTAGTAATATAAGCTACAAAGTCTTCATAAGTTCTAACAATGTCAAATTCACTTTCCATTGATTTGTCATAAATCATTTCAATAGTTCTAATATCGTCAAGAAATAGTTTTTTCATAGTTTTATATTTTCATGTGGACATTGATGTTTTTTGATTTTAAATCGTTATAAAAATCATCTAAATTCTTTTCAGTCCAATTTTCACCACAGCAATCGACATCTAAATTAACACAATAAAAAGTTTCAATTTTTTTTCCCAGTTTAATTTTAATTTGGTTACGATTAATTATGAAAAAGATCCATAAAAATATTGAATTTACTGTTCTTTTATCGTTGTCTATTATAACTTCATTAATACTGCTTAAATTATATTTTTTAATTGTTTTAAAAGGAAAGTTTGGGTTTATAACTAGTAGATAATTGTTAGAAACAATAAAACTATTGTTGTAATAGGCAGAGATAACGTATGATATAATGAAATATGAAATAATTAAAGAAATGATAATTATATTAAAAGAAGTTGAGAATAATGAGCCTATAAAATAAATTGAAAAAGGACTAATGATGATTAGTATTAAAAAAATAAAAATAAACCATGATTTTATAGGGCTATGATAAACAGTATATTGATCAAGAGGTAGCTGTTTTAGGTGTTTTTTTATTCTTTTATCTTCTAGCTTCATATAGTTTTTATTGCAATTTTTTAATTAAAAGTTTCTTAAACTACTATAATGGTAATGATTTGTTAGCTCTTCTATATTGTTAATTGTTTTGATTTTTCTTCCTTTTTCTGTGAAAACAAAAATAGAGGATTGATTTTTTACTAATCTTATAATGTCTTTGTCTATAAGAATTTTAAAGTGTTTTAATATTGTTTTTTTAGGGTTATTAGTATTTTTAGATACCTCATGTAATAATATTGAAATATTTTCTATAGACTCAGTTCCATTATTTGATTGAAGCCAAAGTAATTCAAAAAGATTTTCAAATACATTAAGTTTTGAATTTAAAGAGTCAATAAAAGATAGCTGATTTTCATAATTATAGCCATTGGTTATGAGTTTCATTTTTACATCATTGAATTCTAATAAAAGTGTAGTCTCTGAAATTTGATATTCATATTTTTTCCATGCTAGATATCTAGCATATCTTATAGGTACATTAAGTTTAATTAAAAGATTAAATAAAGAAAAAAGAGATGGGGTTATTTTTTCTTTTCCACGTTGGAGTTTAATTTTAATAATGTCATTATTATTAACAGGTATAACTGAAATTTTGTTTGAATAATTAAATCGTATTAAAATTCCATTAGTGTATTTTTGAATATTGCATCTTGTGTTAATTTTAATAGCATTTATTTCTTTGTTTTCAGTACTAATAGATTTAACAAAAAAGGAACGACTACCAATAGTATTCATTTTTCTTAGAGAAAACTTTATTGGTTTACCAATGAGTTTCTCTATGCTATAATTTTTTATTTCTTTTCCAGTTAAAATCACGTATTCTTTTCTAGTTAGCTGTTTATTTAATGGAAAATTTATCAATCCATTTATTTAACTCTTTATCTGAAGGGTTTCTGAGTTTTTTTTTTCCAATTGTAATAGTAGGGAAATTCAATTTTTTATTTTCATATAATTTACGGAGCTCTTGAGCATACTCACTATTTTTTTCAACATCTAAAAAAATAAAATCAATATTCTTAGCAAGGAAAAATTCTTGGTAATATATGGTTTTATGACACCTTTGAGCTCCGTATAATTTAATAATCATTGCTTATTTTAATTTGTCAGCATATAGTTTTCTGAGTTTACTTAACTTTGGGGTAATTACAAAATTGCAATATCCTTGTTCTCTATTTTGATTGTAATAATCTTGATGATCCTCTCCAGCATCATAAAAAGTAGGAATTTCACTAATTTCAGTGACTATAGGTTCTTCAAAATAAGGTTGTATCTGTTGTATTACTTCAGTGGCTATTTGTTTTTGCTCTGAGTTATGATAAAAAATAACAGATCGATATTGAGTTCCTACATCAGCTCCTTGTCTATTTAAAGAAGTTGGATCATGAGTGGTCATAAAAATAGTGATAATTTCTGCATACGAAATTATTGTTGCATCAAACATAAATTGAATCACTTCTGCATGTCCAGTCAATCCTGAACAAATTTCTCTATAGGTTGGCTTTCCTGGAACAGTACCTCCGGCATATCCAGAAACTACTTTTTCTACACCTTTTATTTTTTGAAAAATAGCTTCAGTACACCAAAAACATCCACCTCCTAATGTTGCTAACTGTTTATTCATTACTTTCTAATTTAATACTTAATGAGTTTACACAATAACGTAATCCGCTAGGTTCTGGTCCATCAGGAAAAATATGACCCAAGTGGGCATCACAAGTATTACATAAAATTTCTACTCGTATCATTCCATGCGTAGTATCTTTATGATATTTAACAGCGTTTTTTTCTACAGGCTGCGTAAAACTTGGCCATCCTGAACTTGAATCAAATTTTATGTTTGAATCAAATAAAGGAGTATTACAGCAAGTACAATTATATTTACCTTCTGTAAAAGATGAGCAAAGCTCTCCGCTAAAAGGTCGTTCGGTTCCTTTTAAACGTGTTATAGTATATTCTTCTGAAGATAATAATTTCTTCCATTCTTCATTTGTTTTTTCTACTCTTTTCGTTGGAATTGGATTTCCGTTTGTAGTAAAACTGATAATGTTTTTCCAAGTAAGCATATTCTATGTTTTTAAGTAATTAATAGTCGGTACAGGGGCTAATTCCTTACAATTATTAATTGTGCTAAAGTTTGGTTATTTTTACATTCTAAAAGTAGCCAATTCATGAGTAATTTATTAGAAAAAGTAGAAAGTTATGTGATAAATTTTTTAAACGCTGGTTTAAAAAAGAAATTTGTATATCATAATATAGCTCATACGCAACGAGTAGTAGAGAAGTCAAAAGAATTAGCGGAGTTAGAGTTACTTGATGAAAGAGATACAGAAATACTTCTTACTGCTGCTTGGTTTCATGATACAGGGTACACTGTAGATTTAAATAATCATGAGGAGGAAAGTGTAAAAATAGCTTCTGAATTTTTAAAAAAAGAAGGTGGTGAAGAAATAATAGATGAGGTTACCCGTATTATTTTAGCAACAAAAATGGGTGTAGTACCTAACAGTTTACTAGAAAAAATTGTAAGAGATGCTGATTGTTCTCACTTAGGGAGTAAGAATTATGAGGAGTTCTCTGAATTACTTCGTAAAGAGTTAGAATTAACAAAAGGATTAGAGTTTTCAGATATTGATTGGCTTACTAATAATATTAATTTTTTAACTCAAGATCATAAATATTATTCAGTTAAAGCTATTAAAACTTGGGAAAAGCAAAAAGGTAAAAACTTAGCACAGTTATTAAAAGGGTTAAAGAAAACCAAACAAGAATTAGCTAAGATTAAGCAGAAAAAAGAAGAATTAGCTATTAAAAAAAATAAAATTGATTTACCCGAAAGAGGTATTGAAACAATGTTTAGAGTAGCGCTTAGAAATCATATTACTTTAAGTGATATTGCAGATACGAAAGCAAATATTTTATTATCGGTAAATGCTATTATTATTTCCATGACATTGTCTACTTTAATTCCTAAATTAGATAATCCATCAAATAGCTACTTATTAGTTCCTTCTATTATTTTTATAATTTTCACAGTAATTTCTATTATTCTATCTATTCTTGCTACACGGCCTAATGTTACTGAAGGGAAGTTTTCAAAAGAAGATGTTGCTAACAAAAAAGTAAACTTAATATTTTTTGGTAATTTTCATAAAATGAGTTTGCCGGAATTTGAATGGGCAATGGATGAAATGTTAAAAGATCGAGATTATTTATACGGCTCACTTACTAAAGATTTATATTTCTTAGGATTAGTGTTAAATAGAAAATACAGTATATTAAGAACAACATATACTGTATTTATGATTGGAATTATAGTAAGTGTAATATCTTTTGCAATAGCTTTTTATATGCAAAGTGGTGCGGCTGCAGTGTAACTGCACTAAATACTATTGCTTGAAATCGTGTAAAAGTTGGTCTATAGTTATTGTTTTGTCTGATGTAAAATCATTTTGATAAATTACTTCAACTCGTAAAGCTTTTAAACCAGAAACCCCTTGAAGGTCTTCTAATTCTAATTTTTCTATGCTCCCAAGCTGATTTTTTGACTGCAAATATTTTATGTATTTAAGATATTCTCTAGCATCTTTATCTTGTGAATAAACAATAGCTATTTTACCAGGTACAGTTAATCTGTCATTGGTGTTTTTTATATGTGCTTTGTCTATTCGTTTTTTTATTATTTCATAACGAATATTATAAGCTCCATCAACATCAAATTGTTTTTCATCCATTCTAAACTTTATAGCTAAAGAATTACTGTGAACTAAAATTAATGAAGCAACTTCTAAATCATGTGTTAATGTTTTTCTAGTAGTGTTAGCAAGGTTCTCCATTTTACACATGGTTTGTAATTGCCATAAACGAAGGTTATAGAGGTACAGTTCATCAAACTTTTTTTGTCTTGTTAACGATTGCCCAATGTACATGTTGTACTCAACACCATCAGTTTTATAGCGTTCAAAATAATGAGGAAACATTTCTTGAGCTTCCTCTTGCTTAGTGTCAATAAACTTTGCTAGCTTGTCATTAAGCTTTGTAACGCTTTGTTCATAGGCTTTACGTTTGTCATAAACTACATGTAAATTTGCATCTAAGCTGTTAGTATATGTTTTTACAAGCTCTGTGAGTTCAAGATTAATTTCTTTTACATGGTTAAAAACTGGATAAATATCCTTCTTAAGAAAATCTAAAATGCCTATTTCGTCACCTGCTTTTAGTCCCTTTTTTACTTCGTGTAAATATTCTTTAACTCTAAATGTTAGTTCATTATATATCGGTAGATTTTCGGCTTTACAAGCTTCATTTAAAACATTAATTGCCAATGTTAATTGAGTTGTTAAATCGTCTTTAATAGCCGTATTTCTAGCTATAGAAGATCCTTTAACATCTATTTGACCATATAATGGATATACATTTTCAAAAACAATTTGTTCAATTTTTGCTTCTTCTTGCTTTGAAAATAAAGCGTTTTGATATTTTTCAGCTGCTTCATAAAATCGCCATTTTACCGAAGGGTGAATAGAAGTATAATGTTCTTGGATAGTAGCTTCTAAGGTGTTTAAAAACTCTTCAGAATTTCTTTCTGCTGCAGCTTTAAAAACTGGAATTATATCTTTTAACTTTTGTTTATTTACTGAGTTTAATTCATAAGGTCTTGGTGAAGCTATTTCAAGTAAAACAAGATCTCTGTTGGTAGATGTTTTTATAGGAATTAATATAATGCTTCCTATATTTTTTTCTTTTAGTTTTTGGTAAAAATCATTTTCACCTGAATTTATTCCATATTGTTCAATATCAGAAAGTACTACTTCTTCATTTTTATTGAAAATTTTAGAAATTATATGATCACAGAAAAAACCATTACAGGTAATTATTGTTCCATTTTCAATTAAAATACTTTCAGAAATTTTTACTCTTGGAGGTTCTACTTCAATATTACTAACATCATATACAGAAAAGCCTACTTTTAAATCTTTAATAGTGTAAAACTCACTTAAATTTTTCTGTAGTTTCTCAACTATACTACCGTCATCTTTTTGAAGTAAATTGGTTCTAATAGCACTTAGTGTTTCATCGGCTGTAACATCAAAAAGATTCATAATCCCAAACCCTTTAAATATATATGAGTTAGGTGGAAATTTTTCTCTCCAAATATCAATATTATTAAAATTATCTAATAATAATTTGATGTCTTCTTTCGTGATTTCTGGAGCATTTTTAGATGGAGAAATATCCATGAAATCTCCATTGAAAGCAACACGATAATGCTTAGTTACTCCTAGTTTTTTATCTGGTATATCAAAAAAGAAAGGTCTTTTTAAATCTACAGGATAATTATATACTGTTCCTAAAATAAGTGTACAAGCATAAATGTACATTACATCATCTTCAAAATTCCGAACTTTTAATTCGTAGTCATCACCCGCATTTTCTAATATATTTTTAAAACGTTCAGTGTATTTAAAAGTGGTAAAAGAAAAAGGAATAGTGGCTACTTTAATTTCATTATTTGATAATATTTCAGGGAATAAGGCATCTAATAGATGGTTGATTGTGTTTTCATGTTTTTTTAATAATGAAAAATCTGAAAAACCATTGATAAGTTCAGGAGCTTTTTCAATTTCACGGATCATTACTTTAGCAGATTCATGGAAAGGATGTTGCTTAGATGCTTTATCTGCATACTTTTGAAATATTTCAAAAACTCTTTTAAAACTAATGTTTAGTTGTAAAGGGAGTTCTATGTTTTGAATATCCGTAATACTTTTAATTTCCATGTTGGGTGAATTTCTTTTTGCAAATTTACAAAATACTAATGGTATAGTCGTTTTTTGATAAGTGAGCTTGCATTGTAAAGGAATTTGTGTGAATAAAAAAAGCCATTATAGGATATAATGGCTTTTTATTGAGTTTTTAAGGCTGATTAAAAATGACTTCCGTAGTCTCGAATTTTTCCTTTCTTACCTAAACTATTAAATTTCCAGCTAAACCCTAACATAAAATATTGTTGAAGTACAGTACTTTCAGAATCTTGAATATAGTTAGATGTTGATGTTCTTCTGGCATTATTATTCTGTTTTAATAAATCATAAGCTTTTAAAGTGATTGTTCCTTTATCTTTCATTACAGAATAAGCTAAGGTAGAGTTCCAAAACCAAGCAGAGTTGTTAAATCCTACTACATTGGGGTTGTAACTATATCGTATATCATTTCTCCACTCTAATTTTTTAGGGAAGTTTGTTTTCGTTCTAATATTTAAATTGTGTCTTGTAAAGTTTAAGTTGTTAAAATTATCAATATCAAAAGTTGTATTTGATAACGATACTGAATATCTAGGCTCAATACTTATAATTTTATTCCATTCAAACGTAAAACCAATATTAGGAGATATTGATGTTGTTGTTGATTTATATTGTATATCATTAAAGAAGTTAATGCTTCTATTTCCGTTAATATTAGTTCCAATTCTTAGTTTTATAGTGGTAATAGAATCTAGTTTTACTTGTTTACTGTAGCTACCGCCACCCCAAAAGTTGTATCCGCCATTTACATTTTCATAAGTTGTAGTTCTAACAAAGTTAGCATCAATACTACTCTTAGAAACTACTTGGTTATTTACTAAATCACCTCCAGCATAGATAAACATTCCTGTTCTTTTTTGCCAATTGTATTTGTTGAAGTTAAGATATACTCTATGTCTTTTAATTGGTTTTAAAGAAGGGTTACCAGTTATTATATTTAGTGGATTACTAACATTTTTAAAAGGTTGCAATTGAGTTATAGAAGGAGCATCATTTTCTAAATTATAATCGAAATATATTGATGCTTTTGAATCAAAACGATACCTAAAAGTACTTCTAAGTTTTAAAGCATTAAAATCTTTCTTTAAGTTTAAATTAGGTCTTAACTGATCATTGTTTTTTAGAGTTCTATTAACATATCCAGCTTCAATGTCAAAACGCCACTTTTTAACTTTATAAGCAATACCTAAAGAAGGGGTTTTGGTAATGTCGTCTGATTTAAAGTTTGAGCTTAAATCTGTATTGAAATCGGTATACTGATTTAAAGAACTATTAAAGTCAAAAGTATTATTTACATTTTCACGTTCATTTTTTCTATAACGATATTCGAAATCTAAAAATAGTTTTTTAGAAATTATTGCATAGCGATAGCTTACACTTGTTCTGAAACTATTTAAATTATTTTTAATATCACTAAATTGATTTCTGTTTTCTACAGAAGGTGAAGTTCCAAAAATTTCTGTTTTAGAAATATTGTAATTTTCAGTATTAGCTTTATCAATTTGATTGGTAATAGAAGCTTTAATAAAAGAACCTTTACTATTTAATCGTTTAGTAATATCAATATCATTTTCAAAATTATTGGCACTTGATTTAGATCGAGAGTTGATAAAAGATTTATTGGTTAATGTTTTGTCTTTATCAAAAGATTCTTGAAGATTGTTATAAGTTCCCTCTCTATCATTTTTTATAAACCTAGGGGCAACATTGATTAAAAATGTTGAGTCGATTTCTATATCAAATTCAGCATCTATACTATGATTATCATTTTCATCAAAAGTAGAAGAGTTTGAGTTAGAAAAATAACGACTACCATCAGGTAAAATATTTTCTCTATTTCTTTTAGAGTCATTGTTAGAAGAACTACCAGAATAAAAATAGTTTAAATTAACATCTAAACCTTTTTTATAAGTATCTGCATAAGTAACTCCTGCAGTTTTAGATTTAATAATTCCTTGGCCGCCTCCAAAACGTCTTCCGTTTACACTGAAAGATCCATTACTACTGAACCATGTGTTACCTCCTCCAAACATTTTTTGAATTTCACCAAAACTAAATCCAGGAGAATTAATATTATTGGTACTAGCTAATACACTAATTCTTCTATCATTATTAAAACGATTAACCATTGTGGCACCTTCATAGCGTTTATCAGTTCCTGCACCTGCTGAAATTCTTCCAAACCATCCTTTGTTATTTTCCTTTTTTATTGTAAGGTTTATTGTTTTATTATTAGCATCTCCTTTACCACCACTAAAAGCATCAGATTTAGATTTAGTATCTGTAATTTGAACTTTTTCAATAATTTCTTTTGTTAAATTTTTAGTTGTAATTGAGGGGTCGTTACCAAAAAAAGGTTTTCCATTTACCAAAATCTTATTAACAGGTTTTCCATTTACAGTAATTTTACCCGCTTCATCTACTTCAACACCTGGAAGTTTTTTTAATAAATCTTCAACATTTGCATCTTTCTTTGTTTTAAAAGACTTTACATTAAACTCTAAAGTATCTTTTTTAACAGTAATAGGCGCTCTTGATTTTATTACAACCTCACTAAGAAGAGTGCCTTCTTCATCTAGAGATATGTTACCAAGATTATATAATGATTTTTTGTCAAGAGAAATTAATTTCGAGTAATTTTTCATTCCAACAAAAGACACAAAAAGTTTAAGGTTTTTATGAAATGATTTTCCTTCTAAAGAGAAAAAACCTTTGTCGTCAGATATTGTATAAGAAACAACTGAGCTATCTTTTATTTTTTCTAAGTGAATTGTCGCAGCTTCAATAGCTGTTTTTTCTTTTTCTGTTTGAATTTTCCCTGTTATTTTAAAGGGGTATGATTGTGCAAAAAAATGGGTGCTAAATAAAAATATAAAAGCATATAGTAGTTTTTTCATAGTTTTTGTACATATAAATTTCAATGCACAAAAGACGAGAAAAAACTACTAACGTTTCATTAAAAAAATGTTAAACTTATTTCTGTCTAAAATAGATACTTATAGGAACACCTGTATAGTTATAATGTTCACGTAATTGATTTTCTATATAACGTCTATATGGATCTCTAATATATTGAGGTAAATTAGCAAAGAAGGCAAATTGGGGAGTATGCGTAGGTAACTGCATACAGTATTTAATTTTGATATATTTACCTTTAGTTGCTGGTGGTGGATTATGTTGTATAATTTCTAGCATAGTTTCATTTAACTTACTAGTTTGAATACGACGTTTTCTGTTTTCAAATACTTCAACAGCAGTTTCAATAGCTTTGAATATACGTTGTTTTGTAAGTACAGAAGTAAATACAATTGGTACATCAGTAAAAGGAGCTATTTTTTTACGTATCTGCGCTTCAAAATCACGCATAGTATTGGTTTGTTTTTCAACTAAATCCCATTTATTAACTAGAATAACAACTCCTTTTCTGTTTTTCTCAGCTAACCAAAATATTTTTTCATCTTGACCTTCAAAATCTCTTGTTGCATCAATTACTAGAACAGCAACATCACAATGTTCAATTGCTCTTACAGCTCTCATTACAGAATAGAACTCTAAATCTTCTTTAACTTTTGATTTTTTTCTAATTCCAGCTGTATCTACTAAATTGAATTCAAAACCAAATCTATTATATTTTGTATCTATAGAATCTCTAGTTGTACCAGCAATATTGGTAACAATGTTTCTGTCTTCTCCAATTAAAGCATTGATAAAAGATGATTTTCCAGCATTAGGTCTTCCAACTATAGCAAAACGAGGTAGTTCACTTTCTTCTTCTTCTTGATCTGGTTCAGGAATAGCCTCAACTACAGCATCTAATAATTCTCCAGTACCACTACCATTTATAGAAGATATAGTATAATAATCACCTAATCCAAGATTGTAAAACTCTACAGCATCAGCATCTCTCATGGCGTTATCTACCTTGTTTACAGCCATAAAAAGAGGCTTTTTAACTTGGCGTAATATTTTAGCTACAGCATCATCCATAGGAGTAATTCCTTGCTCTACATCTACCACAAATACTATAATATCAGCTTCATCAATAGCTAATTGTACCTGTTTTCTAATTTCACCTTCAAAGATATCATCTGACCCAACTACATATCCTCCTGTATCAATTACAGAAAATTCTTTACCGTTCCATTCTGATTTTCCATAGTGCCTGTCTCTTGTAACACCACTTACAGAATCAACTATTGCTTCTCTACGTTGAACTAAACGGTTAAATAAGGTAGATTTACCTACGTTTGGTCTTCCTACTATTGCTATAATATTACTCATTTTGCAAAGGTAGTGTTTCTATAAAACAAAACAACTATTGATTGCTCACCAATAGTTGTGTAGTTGCATTTTTTTTAGTTTTATTTTAAATTTTCATAAATACTAACAGTTCCACTATCTTCATTAGATACAATAAGTAAATCTTTACCATTAGGGCTATCCTTTGAAGGAATAGCTAATAATCCTTCTGGAGCTTCATCACCATTATGAGATAGAATAGTTAAAAATATTGGAGCAGCAGGATTAGAAATATCATATACTAATACTTGGTCAGTTCGTTCAAGGCCAACAAATAGAATATAACGTTGATTAGCTATATTTAAAACTTCTACGCTTTCAGGTTCGGCACCTTTATCGTCACTTCTTTTATCGTCATCATTAAATTTATCAGAAGTAGTTGCTAGTAGTTCTTTAGCAATTGTATTTCCACTGTCGTAAATTAAATTTCCATTTTCAGACCAAATACTAAAAGAGCGTGCACCATAAGAATATAATTTATCATAATCTCCGTCATTATCTGTATCGCCTATATCTAAAGCAATTTTTAATCTTCCTAAATTAGCTTCATTTTGATAATCATTTATAGAAGGAAAAACAGTTGGGTCTAATTTTATTTTTTTAATTCTTTCTTCATTAACAAATCCAGGAGTTCCATCATACTCTCTAGCGTCACCTTCATTTGCTGAGATAACATAACCAACTCCTTTTATAGTAACATGAGTTATAGCATCAGGTTGATACATTCCGTAAACTGGTACTTGTCGTAATTCTTTTTTACCGTCTTTATTACTTGGGTCAATTGAGTTTTTAGCTATGCTATAGTCTTTAAAACCTAAAGGATAAATAGTTTCTATTGTTTTTGTAATCAAATTTATTTTGGCAATTCCGTTGTTTTCTTGAAGTGAAACCCAAGCAGTTTTTGAATCATCTGAAATAGTTATGTATTCTGGTTCAACATCTTTAGCTAAAGTAGCATTGGGGCCAAATACTCTGAAACCTTTACTTTCTAATTCAGCCTCTTGAGAGTTAAACGAAGAAAAATCAAGAGTAGTTATTTGTTTGTTTTCAATAGAAATAATGCTAACACTTCCTAAAGGGTCATTAGTATAGTCTTTATTAGGTTCACCTTCGTTTGCGCAAACAATCATTTTCCCATCTTTAGAAAAAGTGACCATGTCAGGTAATGCCCCTACAGTAAAAGAAGCTTCTAATGATTGATCATCTGTATTGTAAAGCGCAATTTTCCCATTACTTTGTTTATTGTTATTTTCAATAGCTACAGCTAATTTACCATTGTATATACTAACGCTATTAGGTGATCCACTTGTTATTGTTATTGGTGTCTTTTTTACAGGTGTATTTAAATTTGTTATGTCATAAATTGAGATTTCTTTTTTTTCAACATTTACAATAAATATTTTTTTAGTTTTCGCATCATAAGCAGTTATTTCTGAAGCACCTTCACCGCCTACTTTAATTGTTGTTTTATGTTTAAAATTCACATTAGTGTTTTCAAGGGCAGGAGCTGGAGAGTCATCATTACAACTTGCAATGAATAAAAAAGATAATGCAATAATACTTTGTGCTAAATTTTTCATGGTTTTTATATTTCAGGCAAAGCTGTAAGTTCTTTTTTAACTAAAAGTTAGTGTAAGTGTAAGTATTTGTTATGATTAGTTAATAATTGTTTTAAAATTGTAAATTTGATAAAATCAATTAGCTAGGTAATGGATAATACATTATACAATCAAATTTTTTTAAAGCCAAGGTTTCAAATAGATTTTGAAATGAAAGCCGATTTATTACTTGAAAAAATAAAAACTAACATAGACGAAAACCAGAAGTTTAAAATGAAGGTTGTTGATAATCATATTATAGTTGATGTGCCTGAGAAAGAAAACCATTATTGGTCACCGCAATTACAAATAGAAATTGAAGAGTTAACTGAATATACAAGTAAAATTAAAGGGTTGTTTGGTCCTAAGCCTCAGGTTTGGACATTGTTTATGTTTATACACTTTGGTGTTGCTACTGCATTTTTAATTTTTGCTGTAGTTGCATATAGTAATTGGTCTTTAAAAAAAAGTGGATTTTTTCCTATAGTAATGCTTGTCGTTTTACCTTTACTATGGATTGTACTCTATGTCATAGGAAGTATAGGTAAATCAACTGGGAAAAAGCAGATGGATGAACTTAAAGAATTTACTAAGCAGATTTTAAAAAATATTAAATAAAGTTAATCTTTATATCCAAAACGTTTTAATTGTTTATCATTAGAACGCCAGTTTTTGTTAACTTTTACATATAAATCAAGAAAAACTTTTTTATCAAAAAAACGCTGTAAATCTTTACGAGCTTCTGTACCAACCCGTTTAATTGCACTTCCTTTATGACCAATTATAATACCTTTTTGAGTATCACGTTCAACCATAATTACTGAGCGAATTTTTATAATATCTTCTTCTTCAGTAAAACTTTCTGTTTCTATTTCAACAGAATATGGAATTTCTTTTTTATAATGTTGTAGTATTTTTTCTCTAATTTTTTCATTAACAAAAAAGCGTTCAGGTTTATCTGTTAATTGATCTTTAGGGTAAAAAGCTGGGCCTTCAGGTAAAAGTTCTATGATTTTTTGAAAAACATTTTCAACATTGAATTTTTCAAGAGCAGATATTATATAAACAAATGAATTTGGAACTTTATTTTTCCAGTAGTTAATTTTATCTTCTACTTCCTCTTGACTAGATTTATCTATTTTATTTAACAATAAAATTACTGGTATTTTACTGTGAATTATTTTATTGAAAAAAGCTTCGTTTTTTAGCTCTTTTTCCCCCATTTCTACCATGTATATGAGCACATCAGCATCTTCAAAAGCTGCTTTTACAAAATCCATCATAGATTCTTGTAGCTCATAAGCTGGTTTTATAATACCAGGTGTATCAGAAAAAACAACTTGATAATTATCATTATTCACAATTCCTAAAATACGATGTCTAGTAGTTTGTGCTTTAGAAGTAATTATAGAAAGTTTTTCACCAACGAAGGCGTTCATTAAAGTTGATTTACCAACGTTTGGATTACCAATAATATTTACAAATCCTGCTTTGTGTACCATGAGGCAAAGATACATGGTTTTTAAAAACAAAAAGGATTTTTAATGGTCTGTAATTGTAGTGGTTATGTTTTTTGCGAATAAAAAGATGCTTTTTATTTGTTTATAAAGATAAAAAAGACGTATATTTGCAACCGAAAATCGCGGGATAGAGCAGTAGGTAGCTCGTCGGGCTCATAACCCGAAGGTCACTGGTTCGAGTCCAGTTCCCGCTACTATTTTATAAAACCTTTCAATTTATTGAGAGGTTTTTTTTTGCAATACATTGAAATTATTTAATAATAGTTTAAAGTAAGATATCTAATATAAAAGAGTTAAAATTTAAAAACTACCCTTTAGTGTAAATTACATTATCTAGATTGCTTTACTTTTGATATAATAAAACATAACAATGGAAGATAGATATATAAGGAATAGAATATACTTGAATGAAGAGGAACAAAAGATAATAAGAGATTTTCCAATATTACTTGCGGGCGGAGGAATAGGAAGTGTTATAGCAGAATGTGCATTACGTTTTGGTTTTGAGACAATTACTGTTGTTGATGGAGATCAAGTTGAGAAATCTAATTTGAATCGTCAAAATTATACTGAAGCTGATGTTACTGATAATAAAGTGAATGCATTAAAGAAACGTTTATTATCAATTAATAAAAATGCAAAAATTAAATGCGTAGATTTTTTTCTAACTGTTGAAAATGTTAAAGAACATATAGAAGGGCATAAAGCAGCAATAAATGCTTTGGATTTTTCTTCTCCAGTGCCTTTGATTTTTGATACAACTTGCCAGAAGTTAAATATCCCAGTTTTACATCCATATAACATTGGTTGGGGTAGTTTGGTTACCGTTATAACAAAAGATGGATTATCATTAGATACTTTATCTAAACCTGATCAAGATTTTAACGAGGTTGTTATGGTAGAGTACGCTTCAAGTTATTTAAAATTTTGGGGTAACCCTCAACAATGGATTGACGATGTTATAGAAAAATATAGAAAAGAAGAAGGTACATTATCTCCTCCACAACTGTCAATTGCATCGTGGTCAGTAGCAGCAATGTGTACACATTTACTTTATAATATTGCAACAGGTAAAAAGTTTAAAAAATTCCCGGAATTCTATTTGTCAAAGGTAATAGATGATGCTTTATAGTAATTAAATTAATTTATTATTTGTAGCTGAAGAAATAGCTTCTGAAATATTAGCTACTTCTAATTTTGTAAATAATTTTCTTCTATGAAATTTAACTGTATCGGGAGAAACAAAAATAGCATCTGCTATTTCACCAATAGTATAACCTCTTATAGAGAATTGTAAAACTTCTTTTTCTCGATCAGTTAATTTTATTTTATCCATTGTCTTCCAGAAGTTACCTTCCAGATCATATTTAAGTACTTTATTATCTCCTTTTTTATAGATCTTAATATTTCCAGATTGTTTTTCTGATGATAAAGAAATAATACAGATGGCTTTCCAGATTTTTCCAGACTGTGTTAAGTATACTGGAGTTAGTTTTTGATTAATTAAAATTTTTTTTCCATCAGGGTTTTTTAAATGAAAATCATAACTAATAGTGTGGTATATACGTTGTTCAACTGGTATGTTTTCAAAGAAATCAAAACCAATAGTATTGATTTTTAATAATAAGTCTAAATCATCTTTAATGACATATTTAAAATAAAAAGCATAGCCCATTTCTTGAACTTCAGAAGCTGTGTGTCCACATAAAAATAATGGATTTTCAGAAACATATTCAAATCCTTTTTTTTCATAATCAATAACATAAATACTCTTATATGTAGTTCTTGCGAAAGCCTTAATTGCTTCTACATAGTTCATATTTTGTTTTATTTCATTCTCAGAAATTTCATTGACAGTGTTACGAGATGTAAAAAAGTCATTTTCATTTGGCATAGTACTATTTTTTTTGGAACCTAAAAGTAGTGTTTTTTTTTAACATTTAAAAAGAAGCCAAACTATACTAGTTTTTGGTTGTTTTATTTATCCTATAAATGATATTTTAATAAATAACCAAAAACTACCTATAAGGGTAGTTTTTGGTTATTTGCCTGATAACTAAACTTTTGTGTAGCGTGTTGGGATGTTGGTTGTAATAATTTTAGCTAAAACAAAAACCACTATGCTAGTTCAAAATCAACAACCAAAAGTAAGCAAAAATGAATTCTTAAACATGTCTAAATTTATCGTTACAGAGAATTTTAAGCATCATACAGGTAATAATTCTTCAACAAATTATAAGAATGAAATTAGTTCAGTATATGAAGAAGAAGTTAGTTATTCGAACAATTCAAAAATATTTGTAATTAAAGAAAATAGCGAAAGTATACTAGGGACTATAAGAGTTTTAAAATGGGATTATATTAGTATGCTTCCAATACAAAAAATGTTTGGAATAAATCCATTAATGTGTACTAATGGGAGTTCTATAAATGAGATATGGCATATTGGAAGATTTGCTATAAAACAAGGAGTACGTGATATTAATTTATTAAAAAAATTAATGGTTTGTGCAATTATGCCTGTTTGTATGAATAAAGGAAACATTGCTTTTGCTGAATGTGATGCTAAATTACTACGTGTTATGTCACTTATGGGAATTGAAACCAAAGTAGTGGGAGAGTCTATTAATTATTTGGGATCTGAAACCGTTCCAGTAAGTATGTCTTATGATGGATTAATTAATTTTTATGAAGGGAATAAGTATTTGATTAGTGAATCAAAAGATTTTAATGAATTACCAAAAGTCAATGTATTATTTAATGACGTAGTATAAATTTATTATATTAAGTTTTACTTAATATTTTGTGATATAAAAAGTGATAAACATATTACCATTAAAGAATTTAAGTAATGAAAATATTGAAAGGAGTTTTACAAGTGAATTAGATGGATTATATATTTCTAATTAATACTTTGAAAACTATAAGTAGCTTTTAAGAATTTTGACAAAACATAGAATTCCATTTTTTAATGATAGAAGTGTTTTGTATTGAAGTCCCGTTAATTTTTTTGAATATTAAGAATGTTCAATTTTTAATATCACTACCTAAAAGTATAGTAATTAAGGTGTAATAATGTAACTACCTTATGGTGTAGCAAAAAAGTTACATAAGTACTTTAAATTTGAATAAACAGTAAGCAAAAGATAAGTTCATTGAATTGTTAATAGTTAAAGTCTTCTTTTAATAGGGATATTAAAAGAGTTTGTTTAAAAATACTTTAAACTTAGATTAACAAAACAATGTTTGTAGTCAGTACTAAATTGTATTGATTAAAATGATTACTCTAATTTTTTAATTAAACAACCATGTGACATGGAATGGCGAAGCCATGTTTAGTCGATAAAAATAACTTAAGAAGAAAAATAATACAACATGTAGTAACTAATTAAGTCATTTTAAAAATTAGATTGAAACTACCTAAAAGTGTAGTAATTAAGTTGTAACGATGTAACTACCTTTTGGTGTAGTTAAATAATAAGAGTTGTGCTTTAAATTTGAATAAAGAATAAGTAAAAGATAAGTTCATTGATTTGTTGATAGTTAAAAAAACTTCTTTTGATGAGTGTGCCAAGAGAACTCGTTTAAAAATATTTTAAACTTTAATTGACAACGCAATGTTTACAATCAGTACTAAATTGTATTGATTAAAATGATTACTCTAACTTTTTTAAATGAAATAACCATGTGACATGGAATGGCGAAGCCATATCCAGTCGATAAAAAAAACAGGAAAAATGAAAAATAATATAGGGTGGCACGTGCTTCATGTAAAGTTTAATAATGAGAAAAAAGCGCATAATGATTTAAAAAGATTAGGTGTTGAATCATTTCTTCCAATGGGATTAACAATAAGACAATGGAGTGATCGAAAAAAGAAAATTTATACACCTTTATTTCCTAGTTATGTTTTTGTTAATATAAAATCTAAACTAGATTTTCATACAGCTCTTTCTGTAGATTCTGTAAGGTCATATATCCGTTTTGGAGACGAATATGGGAGGGTTTCTGAAAAGGAAATCAAACAAATGAAAATTTTAACTGAGGATAAAGAAATTACAGAGGTAGAAACGAATGTTAAACTACCAAAAATAGGGGATAAACTTAAAATTGAAAAAGGAAAATTATCAGGAGTAGAATGTGAAGTTTATAGAATAAATGAAAATCATAAAATTAATGTTTGGATAAATTCTTTACATCAAAATATATCAGCTACTGTGCCATTGCATTACTTTCAAGGAGGTGGAGCAGGTTTAATACAGCATTAAAATGAAAAACATACGAACTAGAAATTAACCATTAATTAATAAGAAGCATGAATTTAATAAAACCAAGCTCTATTGAGTGCGTACCGTATGTAGAATTAGAAACTAGCTATTTAAATAAAAACCATGAAAATCAATTTTCAAATATTTATAATAACATTTTTGATGATCTCAAAGATGAGCGTTGGGCAAGAGCGCTGGACGTTAAATAAATGTGTAGAGTATGCTATTGAACATAATTTACAGATTAAGAAGAATAAATACAAAAATGAATCTAATAGGGAAAAATATAAACAATCATATAGAAGTTTATTACCATCTGTAATCGCTACTTCTGATTATGCTACTCGTTTTGGGCGTTCAGTTGATCCGAATGATAATAGTATTTCTGATACAAGTTTTTTTATAAATAATTATTCTTTAGAAGCAACTGTAGATTTATTTAAAGGGTTTCAGAAGTTGAACGCTATAAAAGCTTCTAATCTTATTTACAAAACAACTGAAAAAGAAACTTTACAGCAAAAGTATTTGTTGGCTTTAAGAGTTATGCAAGCATTTTACGATGTTCAGTTTCTTAAAGGTGCCTTAAATATAGCTGAAGAACAAACAAAAGTATCTCAGGCTAATTATGATTTGGTGAAAAGGAAAATAGAATTAGGCGTTGGAGCTGGAGCGGATCTTTATGAGGCTGAATCAATTTTATTAACAGAGAAGCTAAATGTAACAACAACATTTAATAGGTTAGCAGCTGCAAAATTAGTCTTGATTCAAGAAATGAATCTTGAGGAAGCTACTGATATTTTTTTAGTAGAAGAAATAACTAAAAAAGACGAGTTAAAACTTACTAAAGTACAGTCTGACTCCATTTTTAAGAAAGCAAAAGATTTTATACCAACAATTAAGGCTCATGAGTTTAAAATTGAAGCAGTTAAAAAGCAATTAGCAATAGAAAAAGGTAAATTATATCCTTCTTTATCTTTATTTGGAAGATATGGAACAGCGTATGCTGAAACAATTAAGGATAATCTAGGTAATACTGTTTCTTTTGGAAAACAAATTAAAGAAAATGCTTTTCAAGTTGTAGGGTTGTCTCTGAATATTCCAATTAGTACAGGGTGGGCAACACGTTCTAATATAAAACAACAAAAAATCGCTTTTTTAGACGCAAAAAATGATTTGTTAATACAAAAACAAATTTTATATAAAACTATTCAGGAGTTGGTGCTTGAATATCATGCCCTTCAAGTTGAGTACAAGCAAACTATTAAAAATGAAGAAGTGCAGGGATTAGCTTTTACTATTGCTCAGAAAAGGTATGAGAAAGGAATGATTAGTTCCATAGAACTTTTTACAGCTAAGAACCTTTTTGCAAATTCTCAAAATCAGAATTTACAGGTGAAATTAAAACTTGAAGTGAATAGAAGTACATTAAATTTTTACCAAGGATTACCTGTTTTTACAATTGGCTCTAAATAAAAATAATTAATACAAATACACTTGAAGCTAAGGTTTAAGTGTATAATAATAAAATTTATAAATAAACAATATTTTTTTAATTATGGATATACAAATTAAAAAGAAAAAAGGATTTCGAAAAAAACATTATGGCTACATAGCCCTCTGTTTGTTAGTTCTTTTTGTAGGATATCAATTTGTTTTTGTAACAAGTATTTCTACATATAGAATAGAAAGAGATAAGGTTTCTATAGCTAAAGTTACAGACGGAAAGTTTGATGATTATATAACAATAAATGGAAATGTAGCTCCAATAACAACAATATTTATGGATGCTTATGAAGGGGGAAGAGTTAGTGAAAAAATGATTGAAGAAGGGGCAACAGTAAAAAAAGGTGATATTATTCTGAAATTAGAAAATATGAATCTTTATGAAAAAATTATGGCTAGTGAGAGTAATTTAGCTTTAAAACAAAATGATTTAAGATCTACAAAGCTAACATTTGATACTCGTCAAGTAGAAGGTAAAAGATCATTAGCAACGGCAAAAACAGACCTTCAAAGATTAAAGAGAAACTTTACCCAAAATAAGTCTCTTTACAAAGAAGAACTAATTTCTAAAGAAAAGTATTTGCTTTCTAAAGAAGATTATGAATTGGCATTAGAACAATTTAATATTATAAAATTACAAAAAGATAATGATGATAATTTAAGAACTACTTCATTATCAGGCTTAGATACTGATTTAAATAGGATGAGAAAAACATTAGCGATGGTGTATAAGCGTTTAGATTATTTAAATGTAAGGGCTCCAGCTGATGGACAGCTTGGTTTTTTAGATGCTGAAATAGGTCAAAACATATCTCAAGGTCAACGCATAGGTCAAATAAATGTATTGACAAACTTTAAAATTGAAGCCAATATAGATGAACATTATATTGAACGAGTAAAAAGAGAATTACAAGGTGTTTTAGAACGCAATGGAACCAATTATTTTTTACGTTTAAGAAAAGTTTATCCAGAAGTTCGAAATGGGAAATTTAAGGTAGATCTTGTTTTCATGAATGATAAACCAGAAACTATTAGAACAGGACAAAGTTATAATTTAAAGTTAAAGCTAGGAGAATCTTCTGATGCAATTCTTTTACCAAAAGGAAGTTTTTTTCATAGTACTGGAGGACAATGGATTTTTGTTTTAAATCCTGATGGAAATGAAGCCGTAAAACGTAATATACGTGTGGGAAAACAAAATTCTAAATATTATGAGGTACTTGAAGGGTTAGAACCTAGAGAAAAAGTAATTATAAGTAATTATGATAGTTTCGGAGATGTTGAAAAAATAATATTAAAATAAATAAGAGCAAAACTATTCGCTTGAATAAGGGTTAGTCTCAGTAAATTAATAACTAAAATTTGTTAAAAATGATTAAAATTGGAAATTTAAATAAAAGTTTTATAACAGAAGATGTTAAAACCTTGGCTCTTAATAATGTCAGTTTTAATGTTAAAAAAGGAGAGTTTACTGCTATAATGGGACCTTCTGGTTGTGGTAAGTCAACTTTATTGAATATTATAGGTATGTTAGATAGTGGAGATTCAGGTAGCTATATATTCAATGGGCAAGAAATAGGTAAGTTCAATGAAAAAGAATTTGCTGAACTTAGAAAAAGTAATATTGGATTTGTTTTTCAAAAATTCAATTTGATTGATGAGTTAACTGTTTTTGAAAATGTAGAATTGCCTTTAATCTACCTTAATATAAGTAAAAAAGAAAGAAGAAATCGAGTGAAAAAGGTTTTAAAAAGGATGCAAATTGATCATAGATCAAAACATTTCCCGAAACAATTATCAGGAGGGCAACAGCAACGTGTAGCAATTTCAAGAGCAGTGGTAACTAACCCAAAGCTAATTTTAGCTGATGAGCCTACAGGTAATCTTGATTCCAAAAATGGAATTGAAGTAATGAATTTACTTAGTGAGTTAAATAAAGAAGGAGCTACCATTATCATGGTAACTCATTCAGATAGGGATGCCAAATATGCTGATAGAGTTATTCATCTTTTAGATGGAAAGATAGCTTTTGAAAGCAGAGCGAATATTAAAGAAAATAAGGAATTAGCCGCTTCTGTTTAATATAATTTATTTTCGATAATGCAATAATCAATTTGCTTTCTACTATCGGAAATTATCAAAATGATCGTGACTTCATAAGCTACACGATTTACTTTCATTTTATACAATACATCTACTAAATATTTATTTAGTTGAAATAAAAATTACCAAACTATAAATGTTGGTAGTATATCTATTCTAATGCTTTATAAAAAAATAACAAGCTTTTAAATTACAGAAATCATGGTAAACAATATATTAAATAAAATTGGAAATACTCCAATGGCATCTCTTCCGATAGCAAACGAACCAAATCTAAATGTTTTTGCAAAATTAGAATTCTATAATCCTACGGGAAGTGTAAAAGATAGAGCAGCCTGTTATATTATAAATCGTTTATTAAGTGAAGGAACGATAAATAAAAACACAACATTAATTGAATCATCTTCTGGTAATTTTGGTGTAGCACTTTCTGCTTATGCTAAACATAATGGTTTAAAATTTACTTGTGTAATTGATAAAACTACTTTGCCAGTAAATGAGATGTTAATTCGGTTACAAGGAGCTGAAGTTATTCGTATAACAGAGCCTGATGCTCATGGGGGGTATTTGTTAAATAGAATAAAAAAAATAAAAGAAATACTAAATAAAACAGATAATATTTATTGGGTAAATCAATATGCAAATCCATTAAATGCGCAGGCGTACTATAATTCTTTAGGGACCGAAATTTGTTTAGAGGCACCTAGACAAAAAGTTGATTACTTATTTATGGGAATTAGTTCCGGGGGAACAATTACAGGGGTTTCTCAAAGGGTCAAAAAGAACTACCCTAATGCAAAAGTTATTGCAGTAGATGTAAACGGTTCTGTGATTTTTGGAGGGAAATCACAGAAGAGATTTATTCCAGGAATAGGTTCTAGTATGAGGCCTGAAATAATAAAACACGCAAAAATTGATGATGTAGTGTATGTGAATGAAGACGAAACAATAAATTCTTGTAGAGAGTTGTTGGAGAGACATAATTTATATGCTGGTGGTTCATCAGGTTCTGTATATGCTGGGATTAAAAAATATTTTAAAAAAAATAAGGTAGACTCTAAAGTTAATATCATGTGTGTATTTGCAGATAGAGGAGAGAGGTATATGAGTACTATTTATAATGATGAATGGTGTGAAATGGTGAGAGAGTATAATGATCAAAATGTTTATTCAGAGGCTGTAGCAATATAAAAATAAAAATTAATAAAAAAATGATATACTTAGGAGATAAAAATATTAAGAATTTAAAATTAGACTGGGAGCAAAACATTAAAGCAATAGAATTGGCAACTAGATGTATTGAGTCAGAAGATATTTCCCAACCTATAAAACCTTATTTAAGGTATAGAAATCCCAAAAATAGAATTATTGCAATGCCAGCTTTTGTTGGTGGGGATATAAATAGATCTGGAATAAAGTGGATTGCTAGTTTTCCTGAAAATCCTCAAAAAGGAATTGCGAGGGCACATAGTGTTATTGTCTTGAACGAAGCAGAAACAGGCAAACCTGTTAGTGTAATAAATAGTGGTTCTATATCGGCAATCCGTACGGCTTCAGTTAGTGGTTTAATCATAAAGAAATTTTTAGAACTAAAGCGACATAAAAAAGTAAAAGTAGGTTTAATAGGCTTTGGCCCAATTGGACAATATCATTTAAATATGTGTAATGAATTACTTGGTGATTCATTAGAAGAGGTACTTTTATTTGATTTGAAAAATATTTCTAAAGATGAAATTGCTTATCCTTTAAAAGACAAAGTTAATATAGTTGGAAGTTGGGAAGAAGCATATACAGATGCCGATATATTTATTACATGTACAGTATCAAAAGAACCTTATATAAATAAAAAGCCTAAAGATTCTTCTCTTCATTTAAATGTTTCTTTAAGAGATTATAAGACAGACGTGTTTCCATGGTTTGCTGAAAGTATAATTGTTGATGATTGGAATGAGGTATGTAGGGAAAATACTGATATAGAAATGTTTCATAAGGTCAATCATTTAGAAAGTAGTCAAGTAAAGCTTATGCAAGATGTTTTAAATGGTTTTTTTAAAACTTTAAAAAAGAATCAACCTATAATGTTTAATCCTATGGGGATGGCTGTTTTTGATATGGCAATTGCTAATAATTATTTAAATACTGCTATAGAATTAAATAAAGGTGTTTTATTGGAAGCATAAGAGATTTTAACTTACAAAGAAGGGGAATTAGATGTAAGTGATTGTTTAGAAGTAAATCCAAATACTTTATTGATTAATTATTTTTTAATGATAATAAATCAAGAAGTAATAGTTTTATTATGAATAATATACTTAAGTCTATTCTTTGTAATGAAACTGAAAAATAGAATTCACGCTCAGAAAGGATTTTTTTAAAAACTGAGCTTTAACCTTTAGAGAATAGGCAAAAAATAAAATTTACAAAATGGAAATATTTACCGAGTCACAAACGATACAAGGAATTGAACTAGGGAGAAATGTTGATATAAAGACTTCATCAAATAATAACCCGCTAACAATAAAATTAAAAGAAGATATAGATGTTTTCATATGGGCAAAACAGTACAAAGATGAATTAAATAAGATGCTTCTAGATCATGGAGCACTACTTTTAAGAGGGTTTAAAATAGATGGAGCCAAAAACTTTAATAAGTTGTTTTCAATTATTTCTGGCAAGGGAATAGAGTATAAGAATAGAACATCACCTAGAGATCGTGTATATAATAATGTTTATACTTCTACAAGTCATCCAAGTGATCAAACTATTCATATGCATACAGAAAATTCTTATTCTAATTTATATAATAGAATAATAGCTTTTTACTCGTTAGTGCCTGCTTTAAAAGGTGGAGAAACACCTATTGCAGATGAAAGAAAGCTTCTGGCTTGTTTAAAAAATGAAACTATAAAAAAATTTAGAGAAAAAGGAATTCAGTATGTTAGAAATAGTATGCCTGGAATTGGATTAAGTTGGCAAACAATTTATCAAACAAATGATAAAAATGAAGTAGCTAAAATTCTTACATCATTTGGTCATGAGTTTGAATGGGTAAATGAAGGTCACTTGAGAGTTAAATGGACTCTTCCTGCGATACAGCGACATCCGATTACTAATGATGAGATGTGGTTTAATCATATGTTTTTTGGATTAAAGTGTTTATACGATCCTGCTATTTTAGAATATTTTGAAGAGGAGAGTTTACCTTTTGCTACTTATTATGGGGATGGAACTGAAATTGAACCAGAAGTAATAAAAGAATTTATAGATTTCTATAAAGAAAATTCTATAGTTTTTAAATGGGAAAAGGATGATTTCTTACTACTTGATAATATGATGTTTTCACATGGAAGACGTCCGTTTGAAGGAGAGCGAACTACATTAACCACAATGGGACAACCACAAGAAATGATTACTTAAAAGTAGCATCAATAAATCTTTATAAGATTTTATTTGAAAGAGAGAAAAAACATAATAAATATTATAGCATATTAAAAAATAAAACCAATTAATACAATGGAAAATATAACTAATAAATTATTCATATTAAGCGGAATCATAGCTTTTTTAGGAATATTGTATTTCGGAACCGTACTATATCAAATATTTAAAAAAGAAAGAAAGATAGATTTTTCCTTTAAAAAAATTGTTAATTATTTTTTAGGATTTGTAATACTTGCACCTATAATTGTATCGATATATTTTTTTCCTGTAGCTTTTTATGATCAAAATTTTTGGTCAAGCACAAAATTAGAAAATTTAGAATTACAAACATCAATAATATCTATTGGAGCTATGATTATAGCTTTTTATACCGTTGTAAGACTCTCTGTCTTTATGCCACATAAAAATCATTATTTTAATGTAACACCACAATTGTTATTGTTGAGTTTATTTCCAGGAGTAGCCAGTGCTGTTAATGTGATGATTATAAGTAAGTTTGTTTCGGAGGATGTTAATGCTGGATATCTTTTGTTTTTTTTCATAGTAACTACCTTTACTTACATTGTAACAGTTAGAATAAGTAAAAGACAAACTGCAAATCTTGGAATTTTAATTGCTCATAAAGTAAATATGACAATTATTAAAAAAATGCTAAAAAGTACATACCAAAAATATGAAAAAATACAAAATGGTAAAATTTATACCATGTTGAATGATGATGTAAATGCGATTTTCTATTTTTCACAAGATGCAGTAAATATGTACATAGCGGCAGTTACTACAATCTTAGTTGTAGTTTACATGTTTACTTTAAATATCATAAGTTCTTTAATGTTTTTAGGAGCAACACTTTTTATATTTAGTATATTTTTTCTTTTGTCTAAGCCTCTTAAAAAAGCAGGGCAAAAAGTACTAATTAAAAGAGAGTTTTTTAATAATTTAGTATCAGGATTGGTTAATGGGTTTAAAGAACTAGTCTTGCATAAAATAAAAAGAGATAGATTTTATACAGACATAGAAAAATCAAGTAAAAGTGCTTTCGAAGCTCGTAAATCTAATGTTAATTTAGAAATAGATTCTTCTTTGTTCTCTGAACTTTCTTTTACTACCGCAATAGGTGTGACTTGTCTACTCTTCCCATTACTTTTTCCAGCAGATAAAGATATTACAACAGCTTATGTCATTGCGGTTTTATTTTTATGGGGTCCAGTTGGTATGCTAATTAATACAGCTCCTCATATTATAAACGTTCAAGTATCTTGGAAAAGAATTAAAGCTTTTTTAGGAGATGATGAAATTGAGGAGGTTACAGTTAATGATAGTGTTGGGAAAACTACCATTCCTAAAGTGGGTAAAATAACAGTAAAAAATGTTTGTTTTAATTATGAGGGTGAAGAAAACACTTTAACCTATGGTATAGGACCAATCTCTTTTGAAGTAAATGAAAGTGAATTAGTTTTTATAGTTGGTGGAAATGGAAGTGGTAAGACCACATTACTTAAGTTGTTAGTAGGGCTATATGAGCCGACTTCAGGTAGTATCCTAATTAATGATGAAAACGTAACAAATAGAAGTTTAAGTGAGTGTTTTTCAGTTATTTATAGTGATTTTTATTTATTTAAAAAGTTATATGATATTAAAGAAGATCGTCTTAATCAAGTTTATGAATGGTTAAAAGTACTTCAATTATCAGAAAAGGTTAAAATTGAAGAAGGAGCCTTTAGTACAATAGATTTATCTAAAGGTCAACGCAAACGTTTGGCAATATTAAAGTCATATTTAGAAGATAGACCTGTTTATTTTTTCGATGAGGTGGCAGCTGACTTAGATCCTGAGTTTAGAGACTTTTTTTACAACGAGTTACTTGTGAAAATGAGAGCAGAGGGGAAAATATTAATTATTATTTCACATGATGACAAGTATTTTAATTTAGCTGATAATATTTATAAAATGGATATGGGAAAAATTTCAGTTTTAAATAAAGAACTAACTACATTATCTAGCCAGTATTAATTGTAATGTTTCATGTGTAATAAAAATATTAGAGAATATGTTAAAACTTAATTTTTTACTCGTTTTGCGACAGTTAAGGAAAGATAAAAAATCTTTTCTTGTAAATTTAATCGGTTCATCAATTGGTTTTACCTCAATTGTTTTAATGGCTCTTTATATATCTTATGAAGGAAATTATGATAGTTTTAATGAAAATCATGGTAAGTTATTTCGAATAGAAAGAACAGTTAATGATAAAATTGAGCATCAAAAATTTGATACTACACCTTATGAACTTGCCAAGAAAGTAAAAGTGTCTTTTCCTGAGATTGTAAATGCTTCTAGTGTTAGAACAACAAAGAATTATTTATCTATAGATAATGAAGTATACCCAAGAGAAGAAGGGTTGATAGCTGATAATTCTTTTTTAAAAATGTTTAGTTTTCATTTTATAAGTGGGAGTCAAAATAACGCATTGGTTGAGCCAAAGAGTATAGTATTATCTGAAACACTGGCTAATAAACTGTTTCCAGAGGGAGAAGTTATTGGTAAAATTATTAAAGTAAATAAGAAATCGTTTGTAACTGTTACAGGTGTATTTAAAGATTATCCACAAGATTCTCATTTTAGTATGGAGTACATTATTTCGTATAATTCTTATAAGGAATTGTTTGGAATCAAACACGAAAAAGGATGGGATACGAATTATTCGTGTACATACATTTTACTTGGTAATGGTGTTCAAGTAGATAAATTATCTGATAAATTAAAAAATCTGTTAGATGATCATGTAACGTTTGAAGATGGAAGTACAGAGTTATTAAGTATTAGACCAATTACTGATGTATACTTGAATTCACTTGATGTAAGAAATGACGCCGTTGGTGGAGTAAGAAATAATGTAATTGTAATTTATTTATTTCTTATAGTTGTTTTTTTTACAGCTTTTGTAACTACCGTTAATTATATAAATTTAACAACTACGCAGTTGGTTAATAGAGAGCTAGAAATAGGAATGAAAAAAGTGTTAGGTATTTCAAAAAATCAATTACAGTTTCAATTTATTATTGAATCATTGTTTATGATTTTTAGTATTATTCTTCTCTCTAGTGTACTTGTTGTTTTTATATTGCCATTTTTTAGTGAAGTTGTAGGTAGAGATCTTTCATTGTCATTTAAAGGGAGTAATTGGTTTTTCTTAAAAATAGTTTTTATAAGTTTAGTGTTAGGTTGTATCGGAGGATTATATCCTGTATTTTATTTAGCTTCTTTAAAAATTACTTCTTTTCTTCAAGGAAATACATCCATTAAACGTAGAAGTTATTTAAGAAAGGGCCTCGTTTTATTTCAACTGTTTATTACTATACCATTAATATTTTTATCTATTTATATAATATCACAAATTGATTATTTAAATGAGAAAGATTTAGGTTTTAAAAAAGAAAATTTATTAATGACCTGGATAAAAACACCAAATGAAGAATCAACTGAACATCTTAAAGTTATAAAAAACACCTTACTCCAAAACCCAAATATTCTTAATTATACAATATCTGAAGGAGCACCTTTTTTTAGTTCTGGAGGAAATAAAAAGATGGGATGGGAAGGAAGTGTAAATAATGAAAAAATTCGATTGTCTTCATATGCTGTAGATTATGATTTTCTTGAAACATTTAAAATGAATTTAGTAAAAGGGAGATGGTTTTCGAAAGAATATTCAACAGATGTAACCAATTCATGTATTGTTAATGAAACTACTGTTTTACTTATGGGGTTAAAAGATCCAATAGGAAAAACAATTGATAATGGGCGACTAAAAATTATAGGAGTTGTTAAAGATTTTAATCAATTTTCATTATTTCAAAAAATACCTCCAATAATGTTTACAATGACTGCTGAAGATAAAGCATATGCAGTTGTAAGCATTAAAATAAATAATAATAATAGGGTAGAAACTAAAAGAGAAATTAACGAAGTTTTTAATTCAAGTTTTACAAATGATCCTGTTGAATTTAGGTTTTTGGAAGATGGATTTGACAAAGGATACATGAGTGCATTAGAAAATGTAATGAAAATATTTATTTTATTTTCTGTGATATCAATTTTATTAGTAGTTATTGGTTTATATAGCTTAATCTCATTTTCTTTAAAAACTCAAAAGAAGATGATTGCTATTCGTAAAATTTTAGGAGCAAGTACAAAAAAATTATTTACACTTATTTTAAAAGAGTATGTGGTTTTATATGTTATAGCAACATCTTTAAGTTTAATTTTAACTTATTTTGGGGTACTACAGTTTTCTGAAATATTTCCATATAGTGTTGGTGTTACACCATTAGTTTTTTTAAACGTAATTCTGATAACTTTTTTTATTGTTTTAATTTCAATAAGTGGGAAAATATGGTTTGCTTCTCGTGAAAACCCTATTAACGCTATCAATAATGAATAAAATATAGAAGATAATAATATTTTCTAATATTTTCTAATAAAACTCTTTTCACTTCAGTCATAAGAGTACATTAAAGAAGCATAAGTTCTTCTTTTAAATCCATAAACTTTTTTAAAAAAAAATTCTTATTTAGGTATAGCTATTAGGTTAATCAATGCTTATTAAGAATAAGTTTATGGTCATACAAAATTATACTACTAATTATTTCTTTTATTCTTAATTATGAAAAATCAAAATAAACCTATAGCTATTGTGGGAATGGGATGTCGATTCCCAGGTTCTAGTTCTTCTCCAGAGAAATTTTGGAAGATGTTATTAAATGAAACAGACGGTATAATTGATGTACCATCAGATAGGTGGGATAATAGACGGTTTTACGATGAAAATGAAAATAAACCAGGGAAAATTAGGGCAAAACAAGGTGGTTTTCTAAAAGAAAAAATAAAAGATTTTGATCCATTGTTTTTTGGTATTTCACCAGTAGAAGCAGAATCATTAGATCCACAAGAAAGAATCTTGCTAGAAGTAGCTTATGAAGCATTTGAAGATGCAGGAGTTTCTTTAGATAAAATAAAAGGATCTAATACAGGTGTATTTATGGGAGGCTTTACTTTAGATAATTATTCTATACAAACATCAAAAGAAAATAGACATTTAATAAATTCACATACAGCAGTGGGATTGTCAATGACTATGCTTTCAAATAGATTATCCTATTTCTTTGATTTAAAAGGACCTTCAATAACTATAGATACAGCTTGTTCATCATCTTTAGTGGCTACACATTATGCTTGCCAGAGTATTTGGAGAGGAGAATCTTCAATGGCTTTGGTTGGAGGAGTTAACGCATTGCTAAGGCCAGAAGTATCTCTGTTTATGAGTAAAGGTCAGTTTCTTTCTAAGCATTCTCGTTGTAAAACATTTGATAGTGATGCAGGTGGATATGTTAGAGGAGAAGGAGGGGGAGCAGTTATTTTAAAACCCTATGAAGATGCGTTAAAAGATGGGGATAGGGTATATGCTTTGATTAAAGGAACGGGTGTTAATCAGGATGGACATACCAATGGTATAACGGTTCCAAGTAAAGAAGCACAAAAAAAATTAATTAGAAAAGTGTATGAAGAAAATGGTGTTAATAAAGAAGATATTCATTATGTTGAGGCTCATGGAACAGGTACTCCAGTTGGTGATCCAATAGAGTTTAGTGTTTTGAATGAGGCACTGTCTGAAGAAAGAGATCCAAAATCTAAATGTTTAGTAGGCTCTGTTAAGACAAATATTGGCCATTTGGAAGCAGCTTCAGGAGTTGCTGGTTTAATAAAAACAGCGCTATGTTTAAATAAAAATTCAGTTCCAGCTAATTTACATTTTAACACCCCAAATCCAGCGTTAAATTATGAAGAAAGTATTTTAAAGGTACCCACTTCGTTAGAAAAATTACCACAAAATTTAATATCGTACGCTTCTATTAATTCATTTGGATATGGAGGAACAAATGCCCATGCGGTATTAAAACAAGTGCCTCTTAATACTAGTAAAAAAACATATAATTTAGAAAAAGAAGATCATTTTATTTTTCCTATTTGTGCTAGAAGTAATGAAGCTTTAAAAGAATTAGTAACAAAATATAAAAATTATCTTCAAAATGGAAATGAAAACTTTCCTCAAGTAATTAGTAATGCTATTTATAGACGATCACATCATTCAGATAGACTAGCTATTGTAGCATCTTCCAAAGATGAGTTATTAGAGAAAATAGAAGCTTTTGAAGAAGATATTTTAGTTAAAGGGGTAGTAAAAGGAAATGTACAAGCTAAGAATCCAGAAGTTGTTTTTGTGTATACAGGAATGGGACCACAATGGTGGAAAATGGGGCTTGAATTAATGGAGACAGAACCTGTTTTTTATAAAGCTGTTAAAGAATGTGATATTGAATTTGAAAAAATATCTGGGTGGTCAATCATGAAAGAAATGAAAAAGCCAGAAGAGATTTCTAAAATTAAAGAAACTTATATAGCACAACCAGCTAATTTAATTATTCAAATTGCTTTAACACGTTTACTCGAACATTATGGAGTAGTACCAAATGCAGTTGTTGGGCATAGTGTAGGAGAAGTAGCTTCTACTTATATCTCTGGAGCATTGTCTCTTAAAGAAGCTTTACTAGTAAGCTATCAAAGAAGTAGGTTGCAGCATAAAACTGCAGGAACTGGAACAATGTTAGCGGTTGGGCTTTCTGAATTTGATGTAAAAGATTCATTGAAAAACTATAAAGATGTTTCTATAGCAGCTATTAATAGTCCTGGTTCGGTTACTTTGGCTGGTAAAAAAGAAAGTTTAGAAGAGTTAGAGGAGTATTACGAAACCATGGGGGTATTTCACCGTTTGTTAGAGGTAACTGTTCCCTATCATAGCCCAATGATGGAACCAATTAAAGAGAACCTTTTGGATTGTCTTAATAGTCTTAAGGGAAAAGAAACAAATATAGATCTGTATTCTACTGTAACAGCAGATAAAATTTCAGGAGAAAATATTAATAATAAATATTGGTGGAAAAATGTTCGAGAGCCTGTTAGGTTTTCTAAAACAATGGATTCTTTAGTAAGAGATAAATATAAGGTTTTTATTGAAATAGGACCACATCCTGTTTTAAAAAACTCAATGAAAGAGTGTATTAAAAATCAAGATTCTTTTCAATTATTACAAACTTTAAATAGAAAGGTAACTGAACAGCTAAACTTTTTTGAAAATATATCAACTCTTTTTACACTTGGTTACCAAATAAATTGGGAACGTTGGGTAGCTAAATTACCTCATTTGTCTTTACCGTCTTATCCATGGCAGAAAGAAAATTACTGGAGAGAGTCTGATCAGTCAATACAGGATCGAATAGGTGGAGAGAGAAGTGTGTTTCTTAATGAAAAAATCCATTCTCCACAATTAACATATAGTGTAGAGCTTAATAAATATTTTTTCCCATTTATGAACGATCATATTGTTCAGGATAATGTAGTATTTCCGGGAGCTGGTTATATAGCAGCTGGTATTGCACTGTATCAGGAAGAAATAAGTAAACAAATTCCTTTTGGGTTAGAGAATATTAAGTTTCATCAATTACTAGTAATAGATGATCATAAAATTCAAGATTTATATACTTCATATGATTCAAAAAGTAATCATTTTAGTATTCATAGTAATGATGTAGGTAATGACACACAATGGATAAAAAGATCTACAGGTAAGTTTATTGTAGGGAATTATACAAAATCAGCTTCATCAATTGATGTTAAATCAATATTGACTCGGTTAAAGGGGAGTTTTTCCGAAGAAGAAGTGTATGCAAAATTGAGCAAAGCTAAATTAGAGTATGGTCCTTATTTTAGAGCTATAAAAGAAATTAAGTATGAAGGAAATGAAATAGTTGCTAAAATAATTGGACATCCAATTGTTAAAGAAATGTCTGAAGAATATTTTATTCATCCAATTTTATTAGATGCTTGTTTTCAATCAACAATAGCTTTTGATAGTTCTGAATTTGTACCTGTTTCAGTAGGTAAAATGTATTTTTACTTTACTCCAGGAGAAGAGTTGATTTGCTACGCAAATTTAATATCACGTACAGCTAACGCCGTAATAATTGATATGAAAATATGTGATAGTGAAGGAAATGTTGCAATAGAAATAAAAGATTTTAAATGCCAGTCGTTAGTAACAAGTCAATTAGATACCAATAATTTTATTCATAATTGCTTGTATGAGAATGATTGGTTTGAAGAAAATGTAAATATTGAAAAAAATCCTAATACTTCTGGTATTACATACATTTTTGCTGATGATTATTCTTCTTGTATACAACTTATAGAAAAATTAGAAGGTAAGGTTACAGTATTACAGCCTGGATCTAGTTTTAAAGAATTAAGTGAAGATCATTATATAATTGATATTGAGAATTTAGATAGCATATCAAAGTTTTTAGGAAACGATTTAAAGTCAGATTTGACATTAATATATATGTTAAAAAATGATACACTTAAAGAGGTGTCAATAGTAAGCGAGAAGTGTTTGAAGCAAATAAATCCATTATTAGAAGTAGTACAGTTTTTCTCTAGAAAATCAGAAAATAAATTTACACTCAACTTGATAACTAAAGGAACTCAGGTGGTTACAAAAAACGATAAAATTTTATCAATAGAATCTACAGTAGTCCATGGGTTAGGGAGGTTAATAGGTAATGAATTATCAAAATGGAAAATTAGGTTGATTGATTTCGAAGCTAATAATTGCTCACGAATCTCTGAGAGTGAATGGGGAAATGTTTTGAATAAAATGTATAATTCAACAAAACCATTTGAAGAAATTGCAGTTAGAGAAGATAAGGTTTATAGAAAAGGAATGAAGGAGTGGGAAGAAAAGAATACTAAATCAAATATAGAGTCTATACAATTTAAAAATAGAGCACTTAAATTGATGCCTCCTGATTATAATGATATTGAAAATTTATATTTCGGAAGAACTGAAAGAAGAGTACCCAAGGCAGATGAGATAGAAATTTTAATAGAGAGTTCAGCTATTAGTTTTAAGGATTACTTAAAAATATCAAATAAAGTTTCATCAGAAATTATTGAAGGTACTTATGGTGAAAACTCATTAGGGTTAGATTGTGTTGGAATTATTACCAAGATAGGTTCAGAAGTGACTAAGTTTAATGTTGGTGATAAAGTTATAGCAATAGCAGCTGGAACTTTTCAATCTTTTACAATTACTTCTGAAAATTTAGCAATAAAATGTCCTGAAAAATTGAAAGGAACGGATGCAAATATTGCTCTAAACTATCTAATTACTTTATATAGCTTAAAAGAGAAAGCAAGCCTTACAAAAGGAGAAAAGATTTTAATTCATAATGCAACTGAAGGAGTAGGATTGGCTGCTATTAATTACGCAAATATGATAGGGGCTGAAGTATACGCTACAGTAGATACTGAAGAAAAACAGAATTACCTTAAATCAATTGGAGTAAGTAATATATATAATTTTAAGAGTCTTGATTTTTCTAAAGAAATTTTAGTGTCAACTAAAGGAAAAGGAGTAGATGTTATTCTTAGTGATTTACCGAAGGAAACTTTACATCAAAGTATGTCCATTTTGGCACCTTATGGAAGATATTTAGAAATAGGGAAAAAAGACATTATTGATAATACTTTACTTTCTATGAGTTTTTTTAACAAAAACATTTCATACATTTCTGTAGATATTGATCAAGTTTTAAAAGATAAACAAGAAGTAATATCAATATTATTTAAAGATTTATTAAGGAATTTAGAATCTGGTGTTTTGCAACCTATTCCAAATAAGGTGTTTACGCCAAAAGAAATTTCAAAGGCATTTGAATTAGTTGAAAGCACTACTAATATTGGTAATGTTATCATAAACTTCAAAAATCAGTTTATAGAAATAAAAGAAGAAGATGTACTTTTTAAAACAGATAAAACATATCTAATTACTGGAGGAACAAAAGGATTAGGGTTAGAAATAGGAAAATGGTTAGTTGATAATGGAGTAAAGAATTTAGCTCTGTTAAGTAGAAGCGGACTCAAAGATTCTCATACAAAGAAGGAAGTTAATCAAATGAAAGAAAGAGGAGTAAACGTTAAGGTGTATTCCGTAGATGTATCTGAATTAGATCAAATGGCTAAAGTATTTTCTCAAATAAAAAAAGAGCTTCCTGAGATTGTAAGTATTTTTCATTGTGCTATGGTTTTAGACGATGGTTTTTTAATAGATATGAATGAAGATAGATTTAGAAAAGTTTTAAGACCAAAAGTTAATGGAGCAACGAATATTCATCACTTAAGCAAAGGTTTGAATCTAGATAATTTTGTGTTGTTTTCTTCAATTTCATCTCTAATTGGAAATGTAGGTCAAGCTAATTATATAGTTGCAAATGCATTATTAGATTCATTTGCAAATCTTCGTAAAAGCATGGGGTTACCAGCTACAACAATTAATCTTGGAGTTCTTGCAGAGTCAGGTGTTGTTTCAAGAAGTGAAAATTTAGAAATGATTTTACAAGGGGTAGGAATTCGAAGTTTTACAAATGAACAGGTTTTACTTGGGTTAGAAAAAATATTAAGAGAAAAACCAACACAAGTAGGCTTTTTTGATTTGAATTGGGAAGTTTTAAGTAATAATTTACAGGGTAGTGGATTATCTATTTTTCAAGAACTGATAAAAGATAATGTAAATTCTAATAGCGAATTAAGTAATGAACAAAGTGAGTTTTTAAATGAGATGTTATCATTAGAAACACAAGTTCAGTACGAGTTTGTTAAATTATTTTTAAAAGAAGCTTTGTCGAAGATGTTAAAACTACCGAAAGATAAAATTCAATCTGATAAAGGAATTGGTTTCTTAGGAATTGATTCTATACTGTCTGTTGAGTTGTTAAGAATTATAAATAACAAGTTTTCTTTAAAAATGACTTCAATGGAACTGTTGGCTTTACCGTCTGTAAATCAATTGTCAACGATGGTGATAAATAAAGTTGTGGAAGGATTTGATTTAGAGGGGGTTAAAATTTAAAAACTTGTAAAGATTTATGGAATTAAAAGGTCAAACAATACAAGAAATATTTTTAAAAAATATCAATTCTAAAAAAGAATCTGGCATTACTTTTATTGAAGGAAGTGGTGATGTTCAGTATTTATCATATAAAAAACTTTATCTAGAAGCTAGTTATAAATTATATGCTCTACAAGAAAGAGGAATAAAACCTGGTAATGAGGTAGTGTTTCAGTTTCAATCAAATAAAAATCTTATTATTACTTTTTGGGCTTGTGTATTAGGTAATTTTATACCAGTACCTATAGTGTTAGGAACTACTTCAGATATAATTAGTAAAATTATAGGAGTGTGGAGGAAATTAAAAAACCCATATATAATAACAGATTTTTCTTCTTTAAAAACAATTATTAAAGACTATGGTCAAGAAAAAAACCTAAAGATAAATAATGTTATATCTAAATATATTAGCTATGATGAATTAGCGTATACACAGAAAGCTTCTTCTGTTCCTGGAGAATCTTCAGATATAGTTTTCATTCAATTTTCATCAGGATCTACTGGAAATCCAAAAGGGGTAATAAACACTCAAGAAAGTATTATATATAATATAAACCTGTCATTAAAAATGTGTGATATTCAGGAGTCTGATAGGTTTTTAGGTTGGATGCCTTTAACACATGATATGGGATTAGTTTTCTTTCACTTATTACCATTGTTAGGAAATGTTTCACAGTTTTTAATGCCTTCGATGTTGTTTCTTTCTAACCCTGAAATATGGTTAGAAAATTTATCTAAACAAAAAATAACGATTTCAGGGTCTCCTAATTTCGGATATGTTCATGTTCTTGAAAATATAAAGAAAGAAAAATTAGAAGAATTGTCTTTTGATACAATAAAGTTAATGGCAAATGGAGCTGAACCAGTTTCTATTGAGGTTTGTAGAAAGTTGGTGGAAATATTAAAACCGTATGGTTTTAAAGAAAAATGTATGACTCCAGGGTATGGTTTAGCTGAAGCGGTATTAATAGTGTCTTTATGTAATAAAGAAAATGGTTTTAAAGAGTTTTTTCTAAATCGAAATAAATTAAAAATAGGAAATAAAGTTGAATTTAAAGAATCAAAATCTGCTAATACTTCTTCTTTCGCAGATTTAGGGGCTTTTGAGGGGACTGAAATAAAAATAATTAATGAAAAGGAAGAATGCTTGTCAGATGATACTTTAGGGATCATTCAACTTAAAAGTACAGCAATTACATCTGGATATTATAATGATCAAGAAATGACCGATAAATTAATATCAAAAAGTGGTTGGTTTAATACAGGAGATATAGGGTTTACTCATAAAGGACATTTAATTATAACAGGTAGAGAGAAAGAGATGATTATAATTAATGGGCAAAACTATTTTCCTAATGATATAGATAATGTTATTGAAGAGCTAGCCTCTATTAAATTTCAACAAGCAATTTCATGTAACGTTTTTAATAATGAAAAATACAAAGATGAACTATTTGTATTTGTAAATTATATAGGAGAAGTTGAAGATTTTTTAGTAATATCAGATGCAATAAAAAAAATAATTAGTGAACGAATCGGGCTTGTTGTAAAAAAGGTGATAGCTGTTAAAAAAATACCTAGAACTACAAGTGGGAAAATTCAAAGATACGTTTTAAGAGAAAGATATATTAATGGAGATTATAATGAGTTTATAAAAGTATTTTTTAAATACGAAAATAACTTAAAAAAGGATTCTTATGTTGTTCCAAAGACTGAGGTTGAAAAGAAATTAGCGAATATTTGGAAAGATTATTTTGGAATAGATGAAGTAGGAGTAACGGATAATTTTTTCTACTTAGGAGGTAGTTCTATCGGTTTAGGGGTTTTAGTGTCAAAAATTCAAGAAAAATTTGGAGTTCATATAGATATTAGAGAGTTGTTTATTGCTATTGATTTTAAAGATCAAGTAAAATTAATTGAAAACTCATTCATTAGACCTATAGAAGAGATTAAGGTTTCTACAAAAAAATCATATTATCCAATTTCTAAGATACAAAAAAGGTTATTTGTTAATTATCAGATGGATTCATTATCTATAGCATACAATACACCAGTTGTGTTATCTTTTAATGATCAAATAGATGTTCAACTATGTGAGAATATTTTTAAAAAAATTATTGAGCGTCATGAAATACTAAGAACCTCATTTCATGTTTACAATAACGAATTGATTCAAAAAGTACATGATACTGTTAACTTTTCTATACAAAATATCGAAATGGTAGAAGAAGGTTTTGATAAACTATTAAAGAAATGTATAAAACCATTCAATTTAGAAGAACCGCTTTTGTTTAGAGTTTTCTTTTTAGAAAAACAAAACAAACTTATTTTAGATATTCATCATATTGTATCTGATGGAGCTTCGTTTGATATTCTATTTAAAGAGTTTTATGCGTTATATAAAATGGAGGAATTACCGCAATTAAAACTTCAATATAAAGATTTTTCAGAATGGCATAAAAAATTCACTTTAGGAGTTGAATTCAATAATCAAAAAGAGTTTTGGTTAAATCAATTTGAAGATATGCCTGAACCGTTGAGCCTACCTTATGATTTTCAAAAAATGAAATCTAGTGTTGCTTATAATGATACTTTAAGCATAGTTATTGATGGAGAAAGAAGAAAGAAATTAATAGAAGTAAGTAAAGAAAAAAGAGTGACAATGTTTACTCTTTTACTAACTGTGTATTATTCTTTTCTTTATAAAATAACGTATCAAGAAGATATTGTTATTGGTTCTTCAACAACAGGGAGATGGTATAAAGATATGGAAAACATAATGGGAGTGTTTACAAACTTATTAGCATTACGTAATTTTCCAAAAGGAGATATTAGTTTTTCAAGTTTTCTTAAAGAAGTTAATGAAAATGTTCTTGATTGTTTATCTAAACAAGAATATACCTATGGAAATTTAGTAGATGATTTAGAACTAAAGCCAACTCAGAGTAATAGTCCTTTGTTTAATATAATGTTTGAGTATTATGCATTTGACTGGTCCAAATTAAAAAAACAAGATACTATTTTTTCAAAAATAGAATACCCTTCTATAGAATCAAAATTTGATTTGACGATTAAGATAGTTGAAGAAGATAATAGGCATATTTTTCTTTTTGACTATAACACAGACTTATTTATAAAAGACAGTATTGAACGTTTTGCCTCTTACTTTATTCGAATTATAGATAATATATCAGATGATGCAGAACTATTATTGAAAGACATAGAAATTTTATCAGATACTGAAAAAACTAAAATACTAACTGAATTTAATAGCGCAAGTATATTATGAACATAAATAAAACAATTATCGATTTATTTAAAGAACAAGTTTCTTTAAAGGAAGATACCGCTGCGGTTGTTTTTGAGCAAGAGAGTCTATCTTATAAAGAAT
>NZ_CAZELG010000037.1:0-19454 GCF_964512825.1 Tenacibaculum halocynthiae
ACTAATAATTTCAGTTCCATTAACTCCATTATAACCTCCTGTTCCTCCAGTTACTCGACCACTACTATCGAAACCAGTTCCGTCTAAAACTCCATCTTTAGTAGCGTCTGTTCCTCCAGATTCTACTGAATCAGGACACCCGTCATTATCACTATCTGTATCTAAATAGTCAGGTGTTCCGTCTTTATCTGTATCACATGAAATTAAAGAAATAGCAATCTCATCTAGTAATAAAGTATTATATGCTGCATCAGCATTATTATTATATATTTCTACAGTAACCGTTGTTGTTGTTGAAGTAAACAAAAATTCAAATCGTTGCCAAGCCAAAGTTAAAGTTCCCGTATTGATCGTTTGCAAAACAGTTCCAACCCCATCTTTAATCTGCATCCTAACATCAGGATAAGCACTAGCTGGCTGACCACTTTCTTCTTTGGCAGCTACAGCAAATAAGCTATAGGAATATTGCTGATTGGCTTGCACGGTTATATTTTCTTGATAAAGTAACACTGGAGCTACACCTATTGGATTATCTAACGCCAAATATTTTCCTTCTGTATTACCAGTTGCATCAGCAGCTGAGTTTGGTTGATACCAAGATTGCCCTGCAAAATCTGTATTGGTACCTACCCTCACATTAGCTACGTTCGCAGCTGGCACGTTAGGATGACTAGTAGCTGGACTACCAGTTCCCGTTCCAAAATCATCAGAAAAAGCATAACACGTTCTTTCATTAATATCTAATATCCCATCATTATCATCATCTAAATCACATACATTATTTATACCATCTGCATCTGGGTCATTCGCTGTTGGTGTACCTACAATAGCGCCACTTGTACAAGGATCTAAAATATTTACAGAAGCACTTAAAACATCTACAAAGTTACTTGATTGAGTCTCTGTTGATGTTATATTAGTTACTGTATTTGTAATAGTAACTGGTCCTATACCAGAATTCACTGTAGTAACTATTGTGAGTGTTGCCACTTGAGTAGCTGTTAAAGTCCCAACATTCCAAAGTCCAGATCCAGAATTATAAGTTCCCCCTGAATGACTTGAATAAGTAACATTACTTGGTAGTACATCAGTAATATTAACATTAGTTGCTGTACCTACTCCTTTATTTGTTGCTTGTATTGTCCAAGTAACTGTATCTCCTTCATCAGCACTTGATACATCTACACTTTTAATTACATTAATATCTGGTGAACAATCTGTAGTTGCTGTACTAGGCGTAACAATATTATCAGCAAGTGTAATATCTGTTGCTGTCCCAGAAAAATTTGCCACTAACAACGCATAATACTTACCTGCTGTAGCAGTTATATTAAAATTAAAACCCGCAGCTGATAAATAATCACATGCTAATGGTACTCCATAAGAATCACATTGAGTAGTCATCTCACTAATACTATCGAAAGGCCCCCATATAGCACCATCAACATCAACTGAATTAGAATTTGTTTGAACTATATTTAAACTCCCACCCGTGGTAGCTTTAAAAAAAAACCACTTTGAATTAGGTGTCGAACCTAAACAGTCGTAATTATTTCCTGAATTATTATCCATAGCAGACCCACCAGATATTTCTGCGGGATATGTAACAGCTGAACCTATACAAACCGTTGTGTAATCAGTAATAACATTACAATCTTGTGAAAAAACTTGACCTACTGAACTAATAAAAAATAGAAATATTAAAAAAAGTTTCCTCTCTTTTTTTAATGTACTGATGAATGAGAAATATTCTTTAATCATAAATTGGGGATTAGATTAATTAACAATAATTAATAGCCTTTAAAAAGCTTAATTATTCATTCTCAGCAAAAAGTAAATAGTAAAGGATTATACTAAAATTATAGTATAATGAAAAGAGTAAATTTCTTTAAGTGTAAAATATTGTGTGGGGGACAATATTACTCTAATTGATTGCTAATATACACAAAAATTTAACATTTACAAAAAAAAGGAAATAATTAATCACCTAACCTACTCTAGATCAGCAATAAAAAAAATAAAAATTAAAACTAGTTTTCTTTAGGAAAAGCTTGCTTATTAAATATAAAAAGTAAAATTACTCCTATAGTAATCCAAGAATCTGCACCATTAAAAATAGCATTAAAAAAAGTAAAACTTTCACCCTCATATATTGGAAAATAAAGCATATCAACTACTTTACCATAAAATAATTCTCCATAAGGCTTATCAGCAAATAACGTAGCTACTTTATGCATAGAAGAATCGAAAATAACACCATAAAACACTGAATCTATAATATTACCAACTGCTCCAGCTAAAATTAAGGCTATAGCTATAATTACTGCGTTATGTGTTTTTCTTTTTATACTTTGTATTAACCAATATATAATACCTGTTACAGCTACTAGTCTAAATAACGTTAAAAATAATTTTCCTGATTTACCGCCAAACTCAAAACCCCAAGCCATTCCATTATTTTCAGTAAAGTGAATTTTAAACCAGTCGCTAAAAACAACTACCTCTTCACCTAGAGTAAAATGTGTTTTCACATATATCTTACTTATTTGATCAATTAAAATTGCTAAAATTACTGTTAGGATTGCTATGTTCTTTTTTGACATTTTTTTATTTTAATAGCAACAAAAATAAGAAAACTATTGTTATTGACTAATTTAGTCTAAACCTTTATCTATTCTTTGTAAAAGTTCTTTCCTATAAGATTTCCCTATAGCTAATTTTAATTCGTTTTGTAATACAATTTGATTACCGTCTATCATTACAATTTTGTTAAAGTTAATAGCAAATGATTTATGAATTCTTATAAAGTTAGTCGGTATTTTCTTTAAGAAATCAGTAAGTGTTTGTGGAGTAAGAATTCTTTTATCTGTATAAATTTTTATATAATTTCCATAAGCCTCAATATAATTGATTTCATTAAAATTTAGTTTAATAATTTTTTTATCACTCTTTACAAAGATTGAACTATTTTCTTCTTCTTTATTTTTAGAAAACACTTCTGATTTTATAACTCCTTTCTTTTTTATTTTCAAGACAGCTTGAAAAAAACGCTCAAACGAAAAAGGCTTTAATAAATAATCTGCAACAGATAATTCAAAACCTTCAATTGCATATTCTGGATATGCAGTGGTTATAATTACTGACGGCTTTTGCTGCAATGTTTTCAATAAACTTAATCCTGAAAGTTTAGGCATATTAATATCTAAAAAAAGTAGATCTACTTCTTTTTCTTGTAAAATAGCCATTACTTCAAACGAATTTTTACATGACGATACTAACTCTAAGTTTGGTAATTCTTTAATATAACTTTCTAATATTTGACGAGCTATTGGCTCATCATCAGCTATAATGCATTTGAGGTTCTCCATCTAAAAATTAAGTATTAATTTCACTTTATATTCATTTTCTGTTTTTACAATTTCTAACTTATGAGTTTCAGGGTACATTAAACTCAATCGTTTTTTAACATTTTGTAATCCTATTCCACTTTTTCCTTTTTCTAAATCATTTTCTTTCAAACCTGAATCTGTTGAATTTATACATTCAAACTTTAAGTTTTCATCAGTGACATCGACTAGCACTTTAACATTACTTTTTTCATCTAAACTAACTCCTAAATGTTTAAATGCATTTTCTACAAAAACAATTAATAGCATAGGAGCAATTTGTTTTCCTATATAATTACCTTCTAATTTAAAATTAATTTCAGATTGTTCTTCTAATCTTATTTTTTCTAGAGAAACATAATTTTGAAGGTAACTTAATTCTTTTTCAAGTGCTACATAAACCTCTTTTGTTTCATATAAACTATAACGTAATAAATCAGAAAGCTTTAACATTAAACTTGGTAACTTATCTGATTTAACAACAGATAGTCCATATAAATTATTTAATGTATTAAACAAAAAATGTGGGTTTAACTGCGCTTTCAATAACTTTAACTCAGCTTCTTTTTCTTGCTGACGGCGAGAAAAACTATCTCTTGCAATTTTTATAGCCATTCCAAAAACCATTGCTAGTAATACAAATCCAAAAAGATTTAAAAACATTTTTAAACTTAATGTTTGCTTTAATGATTTACTTATAAGATATACAGGAATAATCGTGAAAATAATTCCATTTAATAAAAAGAAAATAAAAAAGGTAATTTTCTTTTTATTAAAAAATGGTAAAATAAAATAGTTAGTTGAATAAATAGTTGGTACAATAAATAAAATAGCATAAAAAGCTGCGGACAATCTGTTTTCTGATTGTATTCCACCTACTAGCACTAGGAATAAGCATCCCCAAACAAAAACATTTTGTACTACTTTATTATCAATCCAAGTATCAATTTTTTTCATTTTTTCTATTTAAAAACATCCTTCAAACATACATTATACTTACAAAAAAACCATTTTTTAATGATGAAAGATACTTTTTTTTATTTGAACATACTCCTACCAATGATTATAGTAAAAATCACCTTTGTCATTTTTTAAATATGGTTTATCACTCTTCTTTTTTTCAATACAACTTTTGATTGATTTTTGAAGTGTTCATTATAAAAAACTATTAATTATGAAATTTCACAGATCAATCTTTATTTTTCTTTTTAGCATAACATCTACTATTATTTATGCACAATCATTACAACTACAATTAGATAAATACACACCTTATATTAAAGAATTAAATCAGGGAGTTGCTGTATTAGTTCAACGAAACGGTAAAACTACAGTTGCCAACGCTGGCAAATACAATTTTAACAATCATACTATTTTCAATATTGGAAGCGCTACTAAAAAAATGACTGCTATTTTACTTTTACAAGAAGTTGAAAAAGGAACAATAAAGCTATCAGATTCGATTGGAACTTATTTACAGCCAATTAAAAATGTTGACGGAAGTTTAACTATTGAAACATTACTAAGACACAGAAGTGGTTTGGGAGAAATTGTAGGGGAAAATTTTGAAAAGGATTTTTATGCAAAAAATGATTCTTTCTATAATTCAAATTTTCTTAATAAAATACCTAAAAATAATCCTAAAAAAATTGGGAAGTATGATTACTGCAATACTAATTATATTCTATTAGGTCATCTTTTAGAAAAAGTAAACGATAAAAGTTATTTCAACTTATTACAAGAAAGGATTTTTACTCCTTGTAACATGACAAATACCTACCCTTATGTATCAAAAAAACTAAAAAATTTAGCAAAACCTATTCACAAAAAAGAAGATATAACATCGTATTTAGATTATAGGTTCTTTGCTAATTATGCCTATGCTGCAGGAAGTGTTGCGTCTAATTTAAACAACATGTCAAAGTTTTACAATCACTTATTTCAAAAGGGAACATTGATTTCTGAAAAATCTTTACAAAAGTTTACTGCTTTTGATGATGCAAATTATGGTTTGGGAATTATGAAATTTAAAGATGGATATGTTGGCCATGGTGGTAACAACATTGGTTATTCCTTTAGAGAATACTACAATCCTAAAAACAAAAACTTAATTCTTCTATTTAGTAATGCTCGTATAATTCCTTTTAATAGAATGCTTAAAAATGAGCTTTTCAATTTTATAGATGGTAAAACAGATACAATCTCTTTTAATAAAAATGTTACTTCAGATTTCAAAAATGTATTAGGTAAATACCTATTTAACTCACATGGAATGAAAATGACAATGGAAATTAAAGAAGAAAATAATCATCTTTATTTTTTAGCTCAAGGAGCCCAAGTTATTTTAATAAGTAAAGAAAAAAACAAATTATATAATGGCAGTTTTGGTGTAGAACTAGAAGTAAACCCTGAAAAACCTCAAGAATTAATTTTTAGACAAAATGGGTTAGAAACTACTATTAAACTTATAAAATCATAAAAAAATGAAATTAGAAATACAAAATATATCAAAGAAATATAACAAAGAAAAGTACGGTTTAAAAGATTTTTCAATGACTATTGAAAAAGGGATTTTAGGATTATTAGGTCCTAATGGTGCTGGAAAATCTACCTTACTAAAAATGATTGCAACCGTAAGTAAACCTTCTAATGGAACTATTTTATTAAATAAAAACAACATAACTAAAGACGCAAACTATATACGTAAACAATTAGGTTTTCTGCCTCAAGACTTCGGAGTATACCCAAATTTAAATGCTTATGAATTTTTAGAATACATGGCTGCAATGAAAGGAGTTGGTGGTAAAAATCTACAACCAAGAATAACACAATTATTAGAAGGTTTAAATTTAATTGACGCTGCTAAAAAACCTATAGGCAGTTATTCAGGAGGTATGAAACAACGTGTTGGTATTGCACAAGCTTTAATAAATAGCCCTAAAATTTTAATCTTTGATGAACCTACTGTTGGCTTAGATCCTGAAGAACGTGTTCGTTTTCGTAATTTAATTTCAGACTTAGCAAACAACTGTATTGTTATTTTATCTTCTCATATTGTTTCTGATATTGATACAATTGCTGATCAAGTTGCTATCCTTAAAAATGGTTCTTTGATAGTAAAAGGTCATCAAGAAAATATCATAAGAAAAGTTCAGGATAAAGTTTATGAAACTAAAATTACAAAAGAAGATTATACAGCGTTCAAAAACTCACATATTATAGTAAGTACTACACGTAAAAACGGCGATTTAATTGTTAGATATATTTCTGAAAAACCTGATAATAATGCCATAAAACAGCAAGCCAATTTAGAAGATGCCTATTTATACTTAACTAAAACTAATTAATTATGAAATCATTCTTTACCATTATAAAATTAGATTATTTACAACGTACAAGAAGCTATGCTTTTTTAATTACACTTTGTGCTAGTTTAGCAATTGCCTACACTTTTATTCCTGAACCTAATGCTAATTATTCAACTATACGAATTGCTAATTATATTGGCACTTATAACGCTGCTTGGTTTGGTTATGTTACTGCAATCATGTCAAGTCTTTTTCTGTCTTTAATTGGTTTTTACTTAATTAACAATAGTATTAAAACTGATTTAGAAACAAAAGTAGGCCAAATTATTGCTTCTACTAAAATTGAAAACTTCAACTATTTATTTTCTAAAGTTTTAAGTAATTTTTTAGTTTTACTAGCCATTTTATGCACCATCTTTATCATGAGTAGTATACTTTTCTTTTTCTACAATGACGGTTTCCCTTTTGAAATTCTTCATTTTATAAAACCTTACTTTATAATAACAATACCTGCTCTTTTTATTATTTCATGCATCGCTGTTATTTTTGAAGTCTTTTTAGGGAAGAATTCTGTTCTACAAAATATCGGTTTCTTCTTTTTATTCTCGCTACTGATGCTTTCTAACAAAAAGAATCAAAACAATTTTTCATTAGATATTTTAGGCACTGAAATAGTAATGCATCATATGGAAAATCAAGTGAGAAAGATTACCAATGCGAAAAAAACTAAAGAGCTAAGTATAGGTTATGTTTTAGGAAATGTAAAAGAAGCTAAAAAATTTCAATTTGAAGGAATAACATTTCCAATAACTTTTATTTTAAGTCGTTTAGCATGGATTCTTTTTTCTATAGGAGCAATAGCAATTACTTCATTATTTTTTCATCGTTTTAATTTAAAAGAAAAAAGTTCAAATAAGCCATCTAAAATCAAACCTAAACAAAAAACTTTATACAAAGATATTACTCTACTTAATTTACCAATGGTTAAATCTAATTACAAAATTTTCCCATTACTAAAAACCGAATTTCTCTTATTAATTAGAAAAGGAAAAACATGGTTATGGCTTATTAATTTTGCTGGAATTATTTCGTTATTACTAACCCCTTTACAAATTGCTCATCAATTTATTTTGCCCATTTTATGGTTTTTACAAGTAGGTAGGTTATCAGATGTTTCAACAAAAGAAATTGAAAATGATATTTATTATTTTTCATTCTCATCATATAAACCTCTTTCTCGTTTATTATTTTCTCAAATTTTAGCAAGTGTTTTATTACTTTTATTATTAGCAAGTCCTTTATATATCCGCCTAATAATTCATGGTGACGTTATAGCTTTTAGTTCAATTATTTTAGGTGCTATCTTTATTGCTTTAATAGCTATTTTTTTAGGGATCCTAACAAAAGGAAAGAAGTTATTTGAAGTATTATTTTTCATGATTACCTATGCCAATATCAATAGAATACCTTTTGTTGATTATTTTGGAGCCTTAACACATAATTCTATTTATATTGCTAAACTATTAATTACTATCATTTTACTAATAGTCTTTAGTTTTTTAATACGAAAAAGAATGATAAGAAACTTATAACTCTTAAAAAACAAACAATACAATATCAGTGGAGATTAAAACAATAAAACCGAGTCCTCATTTAGAAAAATACATTCTCTTTTATTATGAATTAGAATTAAACAATGAAGCATATTATGCATATCCTTCAGACTGTAATGTTGTTTGTCTTTTTAAAAATGCTGATGTAACTTATTCTAATAATGAAATTAAAATTACAGAAGACTCCTCTTTTTCAAATTCTTTCACTGCTTTAAATAAATTTACAACTCCTTTATTTGTAAACACCAAAGGAGTTGTAAAAGAATTTGTAATTATTTTCAAAGCTTTTGGTTTATCTCAATTTATTACTAAAAATTATAATGGAATCCCTTTTTTTCAAATTGAAGAGTTTGACGATTTCTTAAAAGATAATCCTACTTTTTTTAATAAAACAGAGATAACTAAAATTAAATTAATTGAAGATTTTCTGCTTACTAAACTGAATGAAAAAAAAGATTTAGAAATTATTTTAAAAAGTATTTTGCTTATGAAGAGTAATGAATTAACTATTCACCAGATTGCTAAAAAATGCAATTGTAGTTATAAAAAGCTATATCGTCTTTTTTTAACACACTGTGGAATTACTCCTTCAATTTTAAGAAAAAACATTAAATTTCGTTACTCTTTAAAAAAAATGAAGTCTAAAAACTCTTTTTTTAAGTTATCTGATGTTGCTTTTGATTCAGGATTTTATGATCAGGCTTTTTTTAATAAAATATTTAAAAAGCTAACTAGTGAAACTCCAAAACATTTTTTTAAAAATGTCAGTATTTTATCTGAAAAAGAAATTTATTTTAAAAATATAAAATAATGTTAATGTCCATTTAATACAATTAATTTTTATAATTGAAAAGTAACTTTCGAAAGTTATATTTTATCAATTATTAAAAATTATGAATACTTTTCCGAAAATTAATATCTGGTCTATTTCTGAAAAAATATTATTTCGTTTTTTCTTTACTTATTTTACCTTATTTATCCTTTTTAAGAATAATGGCGCTTATCCTTTTTTTGGCTACATTAGCGAACTTTTCAATAAGTTTTTACATAATTTTATTCCTTGGGTAGGTAAAAACATTTTAGGAATTACTTATAAAATTAGAGTTGGTCCTAACGGAAGTGGAGATACTACTTACGATTATACATTAATTTTCACAATCGCTCTTATAGCTTTGTTATCAACAATAGTATGGTCTTTTTTAGATAAAAAAACTAAGAGCTATTCAAAAATGTATTATTGGTTAACACTAGCAGTGCGCTGTTATGTAGGATTAATGTTAATTAATTATGGGATGGTTAAAGTAATACAACTACAATTTTCTGCCCCATCAATGTCTAGATTAACTCAAACTTATGGAGATTCTTCTCCTATGGGGCTAGCATGGACTTTCTTAGGTTTTTCTAAAGGCTATAATTTATTTATGGGAATTGCTGAAGTTGCAGCTGTGCTACTTTTATTTAGAAGAACACTAACTTTTGGATTAATTATCACGCTAATGACTACAGCAAATGTTATGGCTGTAAATTATTTTTATGATGTTCCTGTAAAAATACTTTCTACACATTTATTTTTAATGTGTGCGTTTTTAATAGCAAGAAACTTTAAAACTTTATGGGAATTTTTCTTTTTAAGAACTCCTATTGCTCTTACAGATATATATAAACCTATTTTAAAAAAGGGTATTAGTAAAGCCATGTTAGCTTTTAAAGTATTACTTTTAGGATACGTTTTAGGATACGGTACTTATAGCACTTTAGAATCTAAAGAAAAGTACTATGGTAATAGTTCCAAAAGTATATTAAGAGGGCTTTATGAAGTAGATGAATTTAAATTAAACGATACATTAATCTCTTCTTCTAACAAGACAAAAAAATGGAAATACTTAATGATTGATGGTAAAAAATATGCAAAAATTAAACCAATTGGCAAAAAAAGTCAATGGTATAAATTAACTGTTGATTCAACAAAAAATAAACTGATTTTAAAAAATTATAGAGATACTTTAGAAATCTATAATTTAAAATATACAGAAGGAGATAGTACTAATTTTTATTTAAAAGGAACCGTGAAGTTAGATACTATATCAATCAAATTAAAAAGAACTAAAGATTACAAAAAGAAATTCCTATTAACTAATAGAGGTTTTAATTGGATTAATGAATTCCCTTATAATAGATAAATATGCTACCAAATATTCCTAAAAATAATTATTTAATACTTTTTGATGGTGTTTGTAACTTGTGCAACAATAGTGTACAATATGTTATTAAACATGATAAAAAGAAGATATTTTTATTTACTTCCTTACAAGGAGAAATTGGAAGGAATATTATTAGTCATTTTAATATTGATACTAATAAAGTAGACTCTATTTTACTATTTACTCCAGATAAAAAGATATATGCTAAATCTACTGCCGCATTAAAAATAGCCTTGAAATTAAATATTCCAGTAAAGCTATTGAGTATTTTTTTTATTGTACCTACTTTTATTAGAGATGCAGTGTATTCTTATATTGCAAAAAACAGGTACAAATGGTTTGGTAAAAAAGAAGCTTGTTATATTCCAACACCAGAATTGAACAATCGTTTTTTATCTTAAAAATGTTTATAAAAAAAGACCAATGTTAAAACATTGGTCTTTTTTTATAAACTAAATTAGGTTATCCTTTTAACCATACTTTACGTAACTCCTTTTGTTTTTGAGTTGCATTTGAATTTTCTTTTAAACTACTTCCTTTTGTATATGATTGAGTTAATGTTGTTTTAATTACAACTTCTTTACCATCTCTTTCTAATTTAACTTCTACTTCTTTTCCAGGCTGCCACATATACATTGTTCTAAATATCTGATTTGCATTTTCTTTAGTTAACACAACTCCATCAACTGCTTTAATAGCATCATTAGGTTGCGCTCCATTTTCTGCCCAAAAGCTATTGTTTTTAACTCCTCCAGTAAACCTTACACTTTGAGTTGGTTTATCACCTTTTACAATCATAACCCCATCATTTTGAATATAATTGGTTTTTACTTTAGATTCAGAAATATTTAATCCTGCTTTAGCAAAAAATGTATTATAATCTATTGGAGTAGTTCCTACAACATGTGTATTTAAAAAAGCTCCAATTGACGGATAAGTCATTGCTGTTATTTCTTCAATTAAATTATCATCTACAAATGGTTTATTTTTTCCATATTTATTAGATAATTCTTTCATTAATGATAAAATACCTCTATTTCCATTACTCTCTTCTCGCATTAAAATATCAATACACATACCAATTAAAGCTCCTTTTTGGTAAACATTATAATATTGTGGAGCGTATGGTTTATCTAAAACATTTTCACTCATTTTAGTAAAACTCATAGTATCATTCATTCCAGAAGCTGATTTAATTTTACCCATAACTTTCGCATAAAACTCATCTTCATTCACTAATCCTTGATTTACTTGAAATAAGGTTGCAAAATATTCAGTTACTCCTTCATACATCCATAAGTGCTTTGAAAAAGTTGGTTGGTTATAATCAAAATAATGTACGTCTTCAGAATGAACACTTAAAGGAGTTACAATATGAAAAAACTCGTGAGACACAACATCTATCATACTTTTAGCTAAAGCATTATCAGGCATTCCTTCTGGTAAAACTACTACAGTAGAAGTATGATGTTCTAAAGCTCCAAATCCTTTAGGTGCTTTCTCAGATCCATCTGATAAATATAAATAAATATCATAACGAGCAGTACTATTAACACTACCTAAATAAGCTTTTTGAGCTTGCATCATTTTTTCCATTACTGCTTTGATTTTTTCAGCAGAATGTTTTTTATTTGGAGAGTATACACTTAATACAATTTTAATATCACCTACTTTAAATTCTTCAACATCTAATTCACCATAAAACATTGGATTATCAGTTATATCAAAATAACGAGGGGCAAAATAACTTGTAGTTAAAGAAGTTCCATCTTTACTAGTTTTTGTTCCAACTTCTTGTAAAGCTGAAGTTCTAGCAAATTTTGATGGAGCTACTACATCTAACTTATATTGACTATTTTTTAATGAATCAAAATATCCAATAAATCCATGTAAGTTTAAAACATAGTTTGTGTTTTCAATATTAGTTCCTGCAGGTGAAAAAGGAACTTCTCCTCCTATACCTCCTTTAACTTCCATATCAAAAGTATCATTTACTAAATATGTTATTTTATCTAAACTAGCTGCATTATTAATTTCCCAAGTATTAGTGTCAACTTTTTTTACTGATAAAGCATTTCCTTTATAATCAAATGCTTTAAAACCATCAACATATTTACCAAAATCACTAACAGAGTATGTACCTTGAACAACTCTTGGTAATCTATACGTTACTTTTTCTGTAGTAAATCGTCCAGGGTTTATCGTTACAGGTACTTTATCATTTTCAACTTTAGTTAAATCTAATGTTGTTTCTATTGGATTTGAAGTAGCTAAATCGTTAACCTTAGTTTTTGAAGTATTACATCCAACTAATAATACTCCTGCCATAGCAGTAATTAATATGCTTTTATTCATTTTTAATATTTTTTCTTCTATATAAGACGCCTAAAGGTACAATGTGTTACTTTATTTTTTTATAAAAAGAAATTAATTCTCTTAAAGGGTAATATTAGCATGGATCAATTTTATACTAAGTTTTCTTTTCATTTAAATATTTCATATCAAAAAAACGATTATTTCACCCTGACTATTAACCTTTTTAGTACCTTTTCTTATTAAAAACGGTCGGTATAGAAAACATACTAATATCTAGAAAATTACTTCTTATGTATTGAACCAAAAAAGACTCCTAAGTCAGGAGTCTTTTTATATGTCTTAACAAAAATATAAAAATTATTGCTTACGCTTTGCTTCAATACTTAATGTCGCATGCGGTACTAATTTTAATCGTTCTTTTTGAATTAACTTACCAGTAACTCTACAAACTCCGTATGTTTTATTTTCAATACGTGCTAACGCATTTTTTAAATCACGGATAAATTTTTCTTGTCTAATAGCTAGTTGCATGTTTGCTTCTTTAGACATTGTATCTGAACCTTCTTCAAAGGATTTAAAGGTGGGTGAAGTATCTTCAGTACCATTACCAGATCCATTTTTATAGGAATCTTGTAACAACTTTAAATCTTCTTCAGATTTTTCAATTTTCTTTAAAATAATTTCTTTGAACTCTTGTAAATCATTATCAGAGTATCTTACATTAACGTCATTCATAATGCTATATTTTTTCAATTAACATTTTACTTTTAATGGTATCAAATTCAATTTCTGTACCATTTTCTAACGCTTCAACAAAAACCAACTCATTTGTTAATGTTTCTGTTTTAATATAGGTTTCATTTGCTAATATTGATTCTTGTAAATCTGCAAAATTTAAGAAAGTTAATCGTATTCTATCTGTTACTTCTAAACCAGTTTCCTTACGTGCATTTTGAATTCTATTTATTAATTCTCTCGCTACTCCTTCTTTACGTAAATCATCTGTTATGGTAACATCTAAAGCCACTGTTAATCCTTCTGCATTTGCTACTAACCAGCCTTCAATATCTTTTGATGAAATTTCTACATCAGCGGTTTCTAAATTAACAATTTTCTCATTAATTTCAACAGATATTTTCCCTTCTTTTTCAATTATTGCAATATCTTCTTGAGAAAAAGACTGTATCTTACTAGCTATCAATCTCATATCTTTACCAAACTTAGGCCCTAAAGCTTTAAAGTTTGGTTTTATTTGTTTTACTAATATACCAGAAGCATCATCTAACAATTGAATTTCTTTAACATTTACCTCAGATTTTATTAAATCCGCAACTGCTAGTATCTCCTCTTTTTGAGTTTCATCAAGTATAGGAATCATTATCTTTTGTAGTGGCTGACGCACTTTTATTTTTTCTTTTGCTCTTAAAGAAAGAACTAAAGAAGAAATAGTTTGTGCATTTTCCATTTTTCTTTCTAATGATTTATTCACAAAAGATTCATCATATTTTGGAAATTCTGCTATATGAACACTTTCAAAATTTTCTTTTTGAGTTGCAGCAGTTAAATCCTTATAGAGTCTATCCATAAAGAATGGAGCTACTGGTGATCCTAACTTAGCTACAGTAAGCATACTTGTATATAACGTTTGATAAGCTGATATTTTATCTTGTGCGTATTCTCCTTTCCAAAAACGTCTTCTACATAAACGAACGTACCAATTACTTAAATGATCTTGTACAAAATCTGAAATTGCTCTAGTTGCTCTAGTAGGTTCGTATTCTGAATAGAAAGTATCAACTTTTTTAATTAATGTATTTAATTCAGATAAAATCCAACGGTCAATTTCAGGCCTTTCATTTAATGGAACATCAGCTTCACTATAACTAAAGTTATCAATATTAGCATACAATGTAAAGAAAGAATATGTATTATATAGCGTACCAAAAAACTTACGTTTTACTTCTTCTATACCGGCTAAATCAAATTTTAAGTTATCCCATGGATTTGCATTTGAAATCATATACCAACGTGTAGCATCTGGCCCATATTCAGCTAGAGTTTTAAACGGATCAACAGCATTTCCTAAACGCTTAGACATTTTATGTCCGTTTTTATCTAATACTAAACCATTAGATACAACATTTTTATATGCTACAGAATCGAACACCATGGCTCCAATTGCATGTAAAGTATAAAACCATCCACGTGTTTGATCTACTCCTTCAGCTATAAAATCTGCAGGGAAACTTTCTGTATTATCTATTAACTCTTTATTTTCAAACGGATAATGCCATTGTGCATAAGGCATTGAACCAGAGTCAAACCAAACATCAATTAAATCACTTTCTCTATGCATTGGTTTTCCTGAAGCTGATACTAAGATAATTTTATCTACAACATTTTTATGTAAATCAATTTTATCATAGTTCTCTTCAGACATGTTACCTACTTCAAAGTCGGCAAAAATATCTTCAGAAAGTACTCCTGCTTCTACTGATTTTTTTATCTCTTCTTTTAGCTCTGCTACAGACCCAATACATAACTGTTCAGTTCCATCTTCAGTACGCCAAATAGGTAAAGGTATTCCCCAAAAACGAGAACGAGATAAATTCCAATCATTTGCATTTTTTAACCAGTTACCAAAACGCCCTTCTCCTGTTGATTTTGGTTTCCAGTTAATTGTTTCGTTTAAGTCGAACATTTTTTCCTTAACATCGGTTACCTTAATAAACCAAGAATCTAATGGATAATATAAAATTGGTTTATCTGTACGCCAACAGTTAGGATAGCTATGCACATACTTTTCAACTTTAAAAGCTTTATTTTCAGTTTTAAGCTTAATTGCTATTTCAACATCTACTGACTTTTCTGGAGCCTCTCCATCAGCATAATATTCATTCTTAACATATTTACCTGCAAACTCACTTACTTCTTGCCTGAATTTACCTTGTAAATCTACTAATGGAACTGGGTTTTCATTTTCATCTAATACTAACAATGGTGGCACCTCAGGTGTAGCTTGTTTTGCTACTAATGCATCGTCAGCTCCAAAAGTTGGTGCAGTGTGAACAATACCTGTACCATCTTCAGTAGTTACAAAATCACCTGAAATTACTCTAAATGCATTTTCTGGATTTTGATAAGGCAATACGTAATCTAATAATTGCTCATATTTAATACCTACTAAATCTTTACCTATAAATTCATTAGTAATTAAATATGGAATTTGTTTATCTTCTTTTGTGTACTTATTTAAATCACTTTCGTTTTCAACTTGTTCAAATTTCTTACCAGCAAATTGTTTTGCTACTAAGTTTTTTGCTAATACTACTTGAATAGTTTCAAATGTGTATTGATTAAATGTTTTTACTAAAACATACTCGATTTTAGGTCCAACTGTTAAAGCAGTATTACTTGGTAATGTCCAAGGTGTGGTTGTCCAAGCTAAGAAATGAACATCTCCTTCTACATGTAAAAACTCAGGTAAAGTATCTTTTATCGTTTTAAATTGCGCAACAACAGTCGTATCAGTTACATCTTGATAAGTTCCTGGTTGGTTTAACTCATGTGAGCTTAAACCTGTTCCTGCTTTTGGTGAATAGGGTTGAATTGTATATCCTTTATACAATAAATTTTTATTATAAATTTGTTTTAACAACCACCATACTGATTCCATGTATTTAGGCTTATAAGTAATATATGGATCTTCCATATCTACCCAATAACCCATTTTTTGAGTTAGGTCATTCCAAATATCCGTATAACGCATTACTGCAGTTTTACAGGCTGTATTATATTCTTCTACAGTTATTTTGGTTCCTATATCTTCTTTAGTTATTCCTAATTCTTTTTCTACTCCAAGTTCTACTGGTAAACCATGTGTATCCCAACCTGCTTTACGCTTTACTTGGTATCCTTTTTGAGTTTTATAGCGACAAAAAATATCTTTAATAGAGCGTGCCATTGCATGGTGAATTCCAGGCAACCCATTTGCTGAAGGTGGTCCTTCAAAAAAAACAAACGGCTCATTTCCTTCACGGCTAGTAATACTTTTCTCAAAGATATTGTTTTCTTCCCAGTAGTTTAATATTTCTTCTGCTACTTTTGGTAAATCCAAGCCTTTGTATTCAGTAAACTTCTTACTCATTTTGTTATTATATTTATTGAATGTGCGAAATTACGTATTTTCTTGTAATTGTAATGTTTGACTTATAAAAAAACGCCTCTGAATAGAGACGTTTTTTTACTTTTATATACTTTACTATATTATTTATTACTTGATTTTACATTTTTAATAGTTTCTAAAATATAAAAATACGATCTTCTATTCTTTTGGTGTTCTTCTTCTGTACATTTACTTTTTCTTCCTTCTTTACAATTATTTAATAATTGGTCTTCCCCATAACCAATTGCACTTTCTATTCTTTTTGAATCAATTCCTCTTGAAATTATATAATCTCTTGTAGATTTAGCTCTATTATCTGAAAGAATTCTATTATACTCTTTAGTTCCTCTACTATCTGTATGTGATTCAATTTTTATAACCATTTCTGGATTGTTTTTCATAACAGACACAATGTTTTCTAATTCATATTCAGCATCCTCTCGAATATTGAATAGGTCAAAGTCAAAATAAATTGGGTTTATAATTATTTGATTTTCTACAATTAAAGACTCTAATTGTAAATCAGTTTTTAATATTTTCTTATTTACATCTAAAGTTACTGTTTCTTTTTGTGTTGCTTTATAATCATCTTTTGAAGCGACCACTACAAAGTTCTTTTCACAATCAATTTTTTCAAAAGAATAAGCTCCATCAGATTTTGTTACTTGCTCAGATATTGGTTCTCCTTTTTCATTTATTAATCGTACAGTTACATTATCAATAGGTTCTCCTGTTCTTGTGTCTGATACAATTCCTTTTATATCTTCTTTACAGTTGTAAATTATAAAACTATAAATATCATCATCTCCTTTTCCTCCTTTTCTATTTGATGTAAAATATCCCTGAAAACGCTCTTTATTTATTACAAAAGAAAAATCATCTCTAGGTCCATTAATAGGTTTTCCCAAATTTATAGGCTCTGAAAAAGAGTTTTCTTTTATCTCGCTCTCAAAAATATCTAAAGCTCCTAATCCTATATGCCCATCTGAAGAAAAATACAACCGATTATCATTTCCTACAAATGGAAACATTTCTCTTCCTTCAGTATTAATTGTTGCACCTAAATTTTCTGGTTTCCCATAACTACCATCATCCTCTATGGCTACTTTATAAATATCTGTGCTTCCATAGCCATTCGGCATATCAGATACAAAGTATAATGTTCTCTCATCAGGACTTAATGCAGGATGCCCTACAGAATAATTATCATTATTAAAAGATAATTCTTTCAAATCACCCCACACCTCATTTACTTTACTTACTTTATATATCTTTAAATGTGTAGTTCTTTCTTTATCTCCTTTTAATTTATCACCATCATAATTATTTCTAGTAAAATACATTGTTGAACCATCTTTTGTTATAACTACATTAGATTCATGATATTTAGAATTTATTGAATTTAATTTTTCTGAAGTGCCTACATATAATATTCTATCTTCTCCGACGTTTTTTTCTTTAGACGAATAAACGTTTAAATATGGTTGATTATTCCATTTATATAATCGAGTATCTTTAACATCTATAGGTTTAGTAGAAGCGAAATAAAATGTATTATCATGTACAAAACCACCAAAATCAGAATACTTTGTATTCACTGAAAGATTGTGAATATTTATATACGTTTTTGGCCTGTTTGAATATTCTATAAAGTAATTTTTATTTTTCTCTAATGCTTTTACTCTACTATCATTTCTTTTCAATTTCAATAACCAACTATCTGACTCTTCAATTTTACCATTACTTTTTAATGTTTGAGCATATCTAAACACATGCTTTGGTAAAGCCATTAATTCGAATTTGTTCATTAATTCAGCATACCATTTTTCTGCTTTATCAAAATCAACATTAAAATAATAGGAGTCTGCCAACCTACTTATAACCAAATATGTTTTGTCATCTTTGTTATAAATAGTTTCATACAGTTCTGCTGATTTTTTATAAGCGTATTCTTTAAAATACCTATCAGCTGCATATTTTCGTTGCCCAAAAGCCATAGCAGTTACTAACAATAATAATAAAAGTATTGTTCTTTTCATGTCCCGTCCGTTTAATTGTTCTAGAAAAATCTTGGCGATTTCATCTTTTGTTCTTTAAATATCTCATATCGAAGCATTACTTCATGAGTTCCTGAATTGTAATTACTATAATTAGATGTCGTTAAATCGTAAGCATAACCTATTTGTAATGATTCATTAATTTGAAACCCTAACATTGCACTAATTGAATCATCCCATCTCCATGCTGCTCCAACTCTAAATTTATCATTAAATAAAAAGTTTGCTGATACATCTAATGATAATGGTGCTCCACTTACTATTTTACTTAATACCGCTGGCTTAAACTTTATTGTTTCGCTTAAATCAAATACATAACCTCCTATTAAAAAATAATGCATTCTTTCTGTTGCCACAACTCCTCCACTTGACACATCATCATAATGATCTGTTCTCAAAATGTTTGGA
>NZ_CAZELG010000037.1:19459-23238 GCF_964512825.1 Tenacibaculum halocynthiae
TTGATTTAATGATCTATCATTTCCATCTCGAAAAACTCCTTTACTCCAGTCTACATTAAAAAAACGCCCTCCTAACTTTAATCCAAATGCTAAATTTCCATCTTCACTTGTTCGAACGGTATAAGAAACATTTGCATCTATATACGTTTCATTAGATGGACCAATTGCATCATTTACCAAATTTATTCCTAATCCAACTCCTGAATATCCTAACGGAGTATCATAACTTAATGTTTGAGTATCTGGCGCTCCATCAATTCCAACCCATTGTGTTCTTGCCAAAACATTGATCATTGTATGTCCTTTTGAACCTACATATGCCGGATTAACACTCATTGTATTAAACATATATTGTGTATACTGAGGATCTTGCTGTCCGCTTACTATACATGAACTTAGCATTAAGATTAGTATGCTGATTACTTTTAATATATTATTCATCCTTACTAATTTCTTTAGATTTATTAACGATTTTTTAAAATTATTTTATTTAAAATTACAGTAAAAAACTACATTGCAAACATTTAAACAAAAAATAGTCTTTTTTATAAAATTTTGCAAATTTATAACATTAATCTCTATTAATATAGATCCACCCCTTTTTAGGTTTTGTACCATTTCCTAAATCAAGAACATAGAAATATGTTCCAGAAGGTAATTTATTGTCTACTTGAATATTTACTCTTCCTGTAGAGGTACCATCCCACTTATTATTATACTGCTTCTTTTTATACACTAAATTACCCCATCTATTAAATATTTCTAATGTATTTGTAGGATAATTTTCTATACAATCAATTATTAAAGTATCATTACTACCATCATCATTGGGTGTAAACTCATTGTAAACACTAACACAGTCATCAATTCCAATAGCGTCTCCAAAAATAGAATCGTTTAAATCTGCACTATCAGCAATTCCATCACCGTCTGAATCTGTTCCACTATCTGGTAAAACTCCTGTTCCTCCACCTTCATTTGGATCAATAACATCTGGGATACCATCAGAGTTCCCATCAGGTAAGTTATCATTATTTCCTGAATCTCCAAATCCTGAATCATCTTCATCTACTTCATCTGAAATTCCATCTCCGTCACTATCTGGGCCATCTACTACTCCATTTCCATCCATATCATCATTTCCACCTTCAGTAATATCATTGATACCATCATCATCACTATCTAAATCTTGATAATCTGGAACTCCATCGCCATCTGTATCAACTGTATCTCCATCTCCTCCAGCTCCTTCTCCGAAATTACTTGAGTCTGAATCTACACTATCTGAAATACCATCGCCATCACTATCTGATCCTCCTGTATCATTTGAATCGATAACACCATCATTGTTCGTATCTAAATCGCCATTTCCATTCTCTATAACATCATTAATTCCGTCATTGTCACTATCTAAATCTTGATAATCTGGTACGCCATCGCCATCTGTATCTGGTTCTTCATCAGTATCTACTGAATTATCTGCCTGACCATCATTATCTGCATCTACATAGCCTGTATCATTTGAATCGATAACTCCATCGCCATTGGTATCTAAATCACCATTTCCGCCTTCATCTACATCTAATATCCCATCATTATCACTATCTAAATCTAAACTATCTGGTATTCCATCGCCATCTGTATCTCCTGTTCCTTCTGCTGTATCTGGAATTCCATCATTATCATCATCTACATCTAAATGATCTGGTATTCCATCACCATCGGTATCAGTTGCATCTCCAAAATTAGTATCATCGCCATCAACACTATCTGATATACCATCGCCATCACTATCTGTTCCACTGTCTGTTACAACTCCTGTTCCTCCACTATCTGGATCTGTTGGATCTGTATCATTTACATCTGTATTTCCTGAATCTCCAAATCCTGAATCATCTTCATCTACTTCATCTGAAATTCCATCACCATCACTATCTGGGCCATCTACTACTCCATTTCCATCTTCATCATCATTTCCGCCTTCAGTGATATCGTTTATTCCATCATCATCACTGTCTAAATCTTGGTAATCTGGAACTCCATCTCCATCGGTATCAACTGTATCTCCTTCTCCTCCAGCTCCTTCTCCGAAATTACTTGAATCTGAATCTACACTATCTGAAATACCATCGCCATCACTATCTGATCCTCCAGTATCATTTGAATCGATAACACCATCATTGTTCGTGTCTAAATCACCATTTCCATTCTCTATAACATCATTGATCCCGTCATTGTCACTATCTAAATCTTGATAATCTGGTACGCCATCGCCATCGGTATCTGGTTCTTCATCAGTATCTACTGAATCATCTGCTTGACCATCATTGTCTGCATCTACATATCCTGTATCATTTGAATCGATAACTCCATCGCCATTGGTATCTAAATCACCATTTCCGCCTTCATCTACATCTAATATCCCATCATTATCACTATCTAAATCTAAACTATCTGGTATTCCATCGCCATCGGTATCTCCTGTTCCTTCTGCTGTATCTGGAATTCCATCATTATCATCATCTACATCTAGATGATCTGGAATTCCATCACCATCGGTATCAGTTGCATCTCCAAAATTAGTATCATCGCCATCAACACTATCTGATATACCATCGCCATCACTATCTGTTCCACTGTCTGTTACAACTCCTGTTCCTCCACTATCTGGATCCGTTGGATCTGTATCGTTTACATCTGTATTTCCTGAATCTCCAAATCCTGAATCGTCTTCATCTACTTCATCTGAAATACCATCACCATCACTATCTGGGCCATCTACTACTCCATTTCCATCTGCATCATCATTTCCGCCTTCAGTGATATCGTTTATTCCATCATCATCACTGTCTAAATCTTGATAATCTGGTACGCCATCGCCATCTGTATCAACTGTATCTCCTTCTCCTCCATTTCCTTCTCCGAAATTACTTGAGTCTGAATCTACACTATCTGAAATACCATCGCCATCACTATCTGATCCTCCTGTATCATTTGAATCGATAACACCATCATTGTTCGTATCTAAATCGCCATTTCCATTCTCTATAACATCATTGATCCCATCATTATCACTATCTAAATCTTGATAATCTGGCACGCCATCTCCATCGGTATCTGGTTCTTCATCAGTATCAACTGAATCATCTGCTTGACCATCATTGTCTGTATCTACATATCCTGTATCATTTGAATCGATAACTCCATCGCCATTGGTATCTAAATCACCATTTCCACCTTCATCTACATCTAATATCCCATCATTATCACTATCTAAATCTAAACTATCTGGAATTCCATCGCCATCGGTATCGCCTGTTCCTTCTGCTGTATCTGGTATTCCATCATTATCATCATCTACATCTAAATGATCTGGAATTCCATCACCATCGGTATCAGTTGCATCTCCAAATCCTGAATCATCGCCATCAACACTATCTGATATACCATCGCCATCACTATCTGTTCCACTGTCTGTTACAACTCCTGTTCCTCCACTATCTGGATCCGTTGGATCTGTATCGTTTACATCTGTATTTCCTGAATCTCCAAATCCTGAATCATCTTCATCTACTTCATCTGAAATTCCATCGCCATCACTATCTGGACCATCTACTACTCCATTTCCATCTGCATCATCATTTCCGCCTTCAGTGATATCGTTTATTCCATCATCATCACTGTCTAAATCTTGATAATCTGGTACGCCATCGCCATCTGTATCAACTGTATCTCCTTCTCCTCCATTTCCTTCTCCGAAATTACTTGAATCTGAATCT
>NZ_CAZELG010000038.1:0-10030 GCF_964512825.1 Tenacibaculum halocynthiae
TAGTAAAGCTATTCCTTCTTCTGTATTTTCATCAGCATTGTTTCCTATCCAATGTTGAATAAATTCTTCTTTAGTAAAAGTAATAAGTCCATGAGCAGGATCCGATACGTATACAGTATTTTTCTTTATTTTATAAAGAACCACATAGTGGTTTTTATTCCAATGAATAATACAAGGTAATGGAGCTTCACGAAGTTTATTAAAAGCAAGTTTAATTCCTAAAGATTTAAACCCCATAGATTCAACTGCCTCACTCAAACCTAATAAACTACTTCCCTCTCGGGTAGTTTCACTTAGTTTTCTTAGTTGTTGTGTGTTGATTGTTTTACCATAATGCTTTGCAATTATTTTTATACACGTTGGGCCACAATCTTTTGCCTCAGTTTGTTTATATGTTGGGAATTTCTTCAAGTGAAAAATTAAGCTCTATTATTAAAGTATATGAGGAAAAAATAATATTCCTCATATACCAATTAATCTAAATATTATTGATTTGGCGGAGTTTCTTCACCACAAGGCCTACAAGCTCCCCATCCACCAGATCCTTTATGACCTGTGTAATTTCTACATGTACCTGGAGGACAAGAGTTCGCTCCTCCATTAATTTGTTTCTGTTCAATTTTATTTAAAGTTTTCCCTAGTTTTAATAAATTTTTCATAATTGAAATTTTAATAAATTATATTTGCAATGAACATTTAAAGACACTCATTGTTTGCGTCTATTCTTCGCGAAAGAGTATTGTTTAAAAGACAAAACCTTTGTACAAGAGTTTTGCTTGTTTAAATAATTAACTAAACTGTTTTTTATATTTTTTTATTCATAGAACATTCTTCAAATAATTCTTCAATAAAATAAATTAAATCAGCTCTGTCATATTCTTTAGGAAATGACTTACCGCTTATAAGTATTTCTGGAGTAAAATTAATTTCATTGTCTATACACCATTTTTTTTCACTCTGTAAAATGTGTAAATAAATTTCTTTCTCTTTTGTTTTTTTCCATTTTTTTTGCCATTTGACAGAAGAAAATTCTTCATAAGCATCATCCATAGCTTTTAAACATTCTTGACTCCCTTCTTTTTGATATATTTCTAGTAATCTAGTTGTTATCTCTACAGCAGTTGATTTTGTGTCATTTATATCTACATTAAACCGGATTATAATTTTAACTTCATTAGAAAATGATTTTAAAATATTTTCAATTTGCTTATGTAAAGGTTTACAATGACCACAGAAAGGATTTGTAATGATTACTATTTCTAGTTTTGAACTTGAATTACCAAGCACAATTTCTGGCACCTCTTTTAAGTTAGTTACTAGTTTTTTAGATGAATTTAATAAAGTGAAGAAAAGGTTGAAATTTCTTTTGAATCTATAATAAGCAATCTTTGTTTCTTTATTTTCATTATACTCTTTTAGCCTAGGTTTTAGGAAATTCCAAATAAGTAGTATTGTTAAAAAACTAAATCCAATTATTAATATGTTTTCAAAAGAATAAAGTAGTTTTAAACTACTTTTAAAGAGAGATAAAAATGCCTGAAACCATAAAAGACCGACAATACTTAAACATAAAAAACACCATTTCTTTATGATCTGATATTGATAATAAATCGAATACAACGTAACTGGTAAAACAATAATACTAATGAAGTGTAAAATGTCTAACGGAGAATTTTTTAAGACCATAAAAAAAGCAGAAATTGATAACACTAAAAAATAGAGTAAACTAAAATCACTTAACTTATACTGCTTAAAAACCGTAGCTCCCTTAGAACTTAAAACAGCATCACAATCTTTTTTATCATCTGTTCCTGAACAAAAAGTATTTCCTATAAATGAACTAATTCCTATTTCTTGTTTATAAATAGAAATACTTATAAAAACACCAGTTAAAGATGTTAAAAAGAATAGCGAACTTAAAAGATTAGGTTTGGAAATAACTAAAACAAAAATTGATAACGATACTAAAAGTGAAGTTAATATATAGTTTAATAGGTTTACCTTTTGTTTTACTTCTGATGATTCTTTTTCAACCGCTACAATTATGCCTGTAAATTTTTTTAAAAATTCTGTTTCTGAATATTTTTCTTTTTCTTTTGTTGAAAAAAAAATGACATAATCTATTTTTTTTTTAACAACTGTTACTATTTCTTTACCATTACTTGTTTTTATTTGTGCTAAAAAACAATTTGGTAACTCTAAAAGAGTTTCTATATTTTGTGGTACTTCTGCTGCAATATTAGTTATATTAAAGTGATCTAATACTCCAGTAATAGCATGAAGACTTGGAAAAGAAGGATGGCTTTTTATCTGAAAATCTAATTCTGCTTTATCAAAAGCAATTTTATTATTTTTAAGTAATAATCTAACTAGGTTTTGCATCTACATTGTTTTTTATTAATGATCCAAATATATGTTCCTTGCTTGTGAGAAAACAAATCCTTTATCTTTAAATTTATAAATTTGAGGTAATTATTTTTTGTCTTAATGTTGTGATAGCTAGTTTTCTATGTTTTGTTTTTTAAGGGCGTATATATAAAGTTTGAATGTTTTTCATTTAAAGTAAGAGAAAAGAAATGTGAACATTAAGTATAGTTATCAAAAACTTACTATTATGTCAAATTTATAAATTTGACATAATAGTAAGTTGATTTAAGATCTTGCTAATCAGTACGTTGTGTTTTTTTTAGATTTTAGGCCCTATTTCATCAAGTAAATCATATTCCTTTTTTGAATAAATTTGGATTAAACAATAAACTTTTATTATGATGAACTTAAAAACATTAAAATTTAAAAAAATGACCAGAGAGGAATTAAAAGCGATAAACGCCGGTACTTTACCTGACTGTGAGCCAGGAAAAATTGGTCATCATAATGGTACAGAATGGGTTTGTGTACCAAGTGGGTTTTGTTCGTGGGAGATACCTAATGACGGTGAAACCACTCCTGGTGACAATTCTGCTAATGATTGGTAATAAAAAAATTAGTTGTTTTCTAAATTAGCCAAATATTGTGATGGTGTAACTTTGAGTAATTTCTTAAAGTTAGAGTTAAAAGAGTTTACACTTTTATAGCCTGCTTCTCTAGCCAAGGCTTCAATAGTATAGTTTTTAAGGTTTTTTTGGTTATTAAGTCTTTGAACTATACTATTTATTTTTAATCGATTACTGTATTCAACAAAACTTATATTCATATAATTATTCACAGTTTTAGATAAATAACTGGAGTTAGTATTTAATTTTTTTGCTACCATATTTAAACTATAACCAGAATCCGTAAACAGAGCTTCCTTTTCTAAATTTTTAAGTTTTTCAATAAGTTTTAAAGCATTTTCATCTGTTAAACTTGAACTTTTTGAAACGATAGCTTCTTTAGATATACCCTGTTGAAGCCATAATATACGTTCGTTTAATTTACTAATGTTTTGTTTTGTCTTATTGTTTTTATAGATAAAATATGCCATTAATAGTAATATTGTAATTACTAAAGCTATAGAAACATAAGAATATAATCGTTTTTGTTGTACTTGGTTTTGATACTCTTTTTTTAATTTTTTTACTTCAAGCTTCCGCTCTTCTATATGCATTTTATTGTTTACACTTAAGTCAGAACTATTCTTCTTATTTGAAAACGTATCAGAATTTGTTATATAAGCTTCAAGATTCGTAATCATTTTGGGTAGATCTCCTTTTTGTTTGTAAATTTTAGCTAAATAATCATAGCAAAGTGCTTTATTCTTTAATAAGGGATATTGAGACCAAACATCTTGTTCTATCTGATTTTTAAAACTAGCTTCTGCTTCATCTAAATTATTAAGGTAATAATTACACGCAGCAATTTGAAAATGCATTTGAGTTATCCTCTTTTTATTATTATTTTTTAGAAATAATTCTAATGCATTTTTATAATATATAATAGCGGTATCAAATTTATCCTGATAAAACTCTATATCAGCAAAATAAACTTCTATAAAATCATCATAAATGTGTATATCATATTCTATAGCAAATTTTTTAGCCAATGAGGTATATTTCTTAGTGGAGTCTAGATGATTCTTTTTTTTTTCTATAAAACAGGAGTTTATATATCTACTTGAGGCTTTAGCAAGTTCTTTAAGGTATTGTTTTTTTAATTCGTAATTTGTTGAAAAATTGGGTTGCTCTTTAAGTCTTTTTAAGCTAATTCTATTTATCTCTAACGCTTTAAGTTTGTTACTAGACATAGAATAGATTCTTCCTTGAGCTGAACGTAATTTATTCTCTAATATAAAAGAACATTGGCTATCACAGGTATTAAGTGCCAAGCTTAACAAGGACAGAGCCTTATCAAATTTATGTTTTTCGTTATTTGCCTCAGCCATCAGATATAGGATATTCCCTTTTACCTCTCTATCTATGAGTGTGTCGTATTTGTCTAGTAAAAAAGTGGATTTATTAAATAATTCGTTGGCATTTTTATAGTCTGCTCTTAAGCAATATATATATCCTTTACCTGCATAACCGAATGCCTTTTTCTCATAGTTATTACTATTAATTAGTTGATCACAAAATACCAAGGGATTACCTTTATCTTTTGATTTTAAGTTATAGTATTTAGATACAAAATCATGACCTTTATATTGAGCCAACAAGAGTTGACAAGACATAAAAACTAAAGTGTAGAGTATTTTTAGGTAATATGATTTATACATTTCTTTTAAATACGTTTTTATTTTTGAGATAGCAAAGTTATACTATTTCACTTAAAATTTACCCTAACCAACCTTCTCTATCTAAGCTTCTATATTGAATAGCTTCAGCAATATGGTTTGAGTCTATATTATTAGCAGCATCTAAATCAGCAATAGTACGAGATACTTTTAAAATTCTATCATAAGCACGAGCGGAAAGGTTTAGTTTTTCCATAGCGGTTTTTAGGAGCTGTTTGCTTTCTTCAGATAGTTTACAAAATTCTCGAATTTGTTTTACATTCATTTGAGCATTGTAATGAATATTTTCAAAATCGTTAAACCTCGTAGATTGTTTTTCACGAGCTTTAGTAACTCGTTCTCTTATACTTTTACTATTCTCTCCTTTTCTTTCATCTGATAGTTTGTCAAAAGGAACTGGGGTAACTTCAATATGAATATCAATTCTATCTAATAAAGGACCAGAAACCTTGCTTAAATAGCGTTGCATTTCTGCTGGAGATGAAGTAATTGGAGCATTTGGATCATTAAAATACCCTGAAGGACTAGGGTTCATGCTTGCAACTAACATAAAACTACTAGGGTAGGTAACTGTAAATTTTGCTCTTGAAATTGTCACTTCTCTGTCTTCCAAAGGTTGCCGCATAACTTCTAAAACGTCTCTTTTAAATTCAGGAAGTTCATCTAAGAACAATACACCATTATGAGAAAGTGAAATTTCTCCTGGCCTAGGATATTGACCACCACCAACTAAGGCAACATTTGAAATAGTATGATGAGGACTTCTAAAAGGCCGGTTATAAAGTAACCCTTCATTTTTGGTTTTACCAACAACAGAATGAATTTTCGTAGTTTCTAATGCTTCATGTAAAGTCATTGGAGGTAAAATGGATGGTAATCTCTTTGCTAACATTGTTTTTCCTGATCCAGGAGGACCAATTAAAATGATGTTATGTCCACCAGCTGCAGCAATTTCCATACAACGTTTTATACTTTCTTGACCTTTAACATCAGAAAAATCAAATTCAGGAAAATCAATATGTTTATAGAATTCAGCTCTTGTATCAACAATAGTTGGTTCAATTTTTTTGTTATTATCAAAATGATTGATAACCTCTAAAATATTGTCAACTCCTAAGACTTCTAAATTATCTACAATTGCAGCTTCTTTTGCATTTTCTTTTGGAAGAATTAAATATTTAAAGCCTTCTTCTCTTGCTTTTATCGCAATTGGTAATGCACCTTTTATAGGTTGTAAGCTTCCATCTAATGAAAGTTCACCCATTATAACATATTGGTCAATTTCTTTAGATTGTATTTGATTAGATGAAGCAAGAATTCCTATAGCAAGAGTTAAATCGTACGATGCTCCTTCTTTACGTATATCAGCAGGAGCCATGTTTATAATAATTTTTTTACCTGGAAGTTTGTAACCGTTGTTATTTAAAGCTGCTGAAATTCGATAAGAACTTTCTCTAACAGCGTTATCAGGTAAGCCTACTAAATGATATCCTATACCTTTGTCAATATTTACTTCAACCGTGATTGTAGTTGCTTCAATGCCAAATACGGCAGATCCATAGATTTTTACTAGCATTTTTTTTCTTTTTTGTTAAAGATATATTTTTTTAAACAAGTTTTAACTTCTTATTAGGTTAAAAAAGAGGTGATTGATATAATTTTTTAAAATTTAAAAAGTTAAATAATATGTAATAGCCTTATTGCTTTTTGAATTAATCAGTAATATCTCTAACTTTACAAACCTTCTTTCTTTTTTTGATAACTTATTTAAAAAGATATTAAGGTTCGGTTATATCTTATTTTTAAGTTTCATTTCAAGAAACTATAACTTCCTATAAGTAGAGATTACTCTCTATTATCTAGGTTTACAATTGCTATTGTACTTATTTTAAATTTTTATTTTATGAGAAAAGAAAAATTGACTATTCTAATAGTTAATGATTACCCATTAATGTGTGAGGCATATAAAAGGGCATTCATTAATGTGAGTAATTATAATGATAATCAATATGATTTTGATTTTATTACGATCCACAACTGTGATGATGCATGTGAAATCATAAAAACATTTTATGATAGGGAGGAAAAAATTGATTTAGTCTTTCTAGATTTAAAGCTATTTCCGTCTAATAATAAAAAGATAATATCAGGAGAAGATTTAGGAATCTTAATAAGAGATATGTTTCCAAGTTGTAAAGTGATTTTATCTACTACTAATGATAATAAATATAGAATTCATAGTGTTTTTAGGAGTATAAATCCTGAAGGTTTTTTAATAAAGAGTGATATTACATTTAAAGAATTGGTGAAAGCTATTAATGAAGTAGTAAGTGATCCTCCTTTTTATAGTAAAACAGTTTTAAAATTATTAAGAAAGAAAGTTTCATCTGACTTTTTGTTAGACGATGTTGATAGAAAAATATTGTATGAGTTATCTATCGGAGCAAAAGTAAAAGATATGCTTGGGTATATTCCTTTATCAATAGCAGCTATCGAAAAAAGAAAGAGACATTTAAAAAAGATATTCAATGTGAAAGAAAAAGGACATAGAGAATTGATATTAAAAGCCAAAGAGAATGGCTTTATTTAATCTGAATAATTGAAAGTAATGTTTATCCTTACTTTTTTTATCAAAAAAAAATCAAGTTTATATTTTTTTAAAGATAAATTTGATAATAATCTTAAAAATAGCTTAAAAAACTACCGTTTTGAAAAATTCATTAAGTTCCTTAGTAGAGCAATTACTTAGAAAAAATAAAATCTCTTTTGATAAAGAAGAGTTAAGATTTCAAATACAAAGCCATCCTTCCTATCCTAGTTTACACGCTATAACAGGAGTGTTAGACCATTTTAATATAGAAAATGTAGCAGCAGATGTTCCTGTTAACTCAGAAACACTAGAGCAATTACCTTCTTGTTATATCGTACAAGTAAATGATAGTTCTGGGCAGAACTTAAGTGTAGTTGAAAAAAAGAAAAGTGATTATATTTTATATACCACAGAAGGCAAAAAAGAAAAGATATCAGAAGAAGAATTTTTAAAAAAGTTTACAGGGATTATAGTAGCTGTTGAAAAAACAGATACGATACAAACTAGTAAAAAAACTAGTAAGATTCCTCAATATGTAGGTTTTGGAATCATAAGTATGTTAGCTATTTTCTTAGTGTTAAAAACAACTGGTTCAGTTTTTAGTATTTCTCATTTATTGCTATCTATAGTAGGAATTGTGGTTAGTGTAGCTATCGTAAAACAAGAATTAGGTTTACAAACTTCCATTGGCGATGCTTTTTGTTCTGGAGCAGATGATAAAAAAGATTGTGATGCAGTTCTTACTTCAAAAGGCGCAGAAATAATAAAAGGGTATAAACTAAGCGACTTCAGTATTTTATACTTTTCAACATTAACCCTTTTAACCTTTTTAGAAATAGCCACACCAGCTGTTTCTTATACAATAAGTTTAGTAGCAGTTCCAATAACATTATATTCAATTTATTATCAATATGCAGTAGTAAAAAAATGGTGTTTATTATGTTTGAGTATTGTTGGTTTATTATGGGTACAAGCATTAATTCCTGTATTAACAAACACTTATATTTCTAGCTTTGTTCCTAGTGATTATGTTGTTTTAGCAATTATAGGAACAAGTACATGGTTGGGATGGAGTTATATAAAACCTCTTATTTCTGAAGTAACAGAATTACGAAAAGAAAAAATAGAGGGAGTTAAATTTAAAAGAAATTTCACCTTGTTTGAAGGTATGCTAAATAAATCCCCTCAAATAGATACAACATTTGATAAAAACCAAGAGATTGTTTTTGGAAATCCAACCTCAAATTTAGAAATAGTTGTTGTAACCAATCCTTTTTGTGGTCATTGTAAACCAGTTCATAAACAAGTAGATGAGATTTTACATAAATATAATGATTCGGTTAAAATAAGAATACGTTTTAATATAAACACTGAAGATAAAAGTGGTAATGCAGTAAAAGTAACTAGTCGATTATTAGAGCTCTATAATAACAATAAACAAAAAGAATGTTTAGAAGCTATGAGTGAGATTTACGAAGATGGTAATGTTGATTTATGGTTAAAGAAATGGGGAGCGACTAATAATAGCGACTACTTTTTATCTGAATTAGAAAGAGAAAAAGAATGGTGTAAAAACAATGCTATTAATTTCACTCCAGAAATTTTAATAAATGGAAGGTCTTTTCCAAAAGAATACAATAGGTCAGACTTAATTTTCTTCATCGAAGAGCTAGAAGAAAATAGTCAAATTACAATAAGTAAAGTATAAAAAGACAAAGCCCTAAAGAGGGCTTTGAATTTGAAACATATTCTCTCGCGAAGAATAGACACACTCGGTGAGTGTCTTAAAATGTTCGCCGCAAAAGTAATCTTATTATTTTAATTATGAAAAAATCAATTTTAAATTTAGGGAAAGTACTAGATAAGACGGCTCAAGAAAAAATTAAAGGAGGTATAGGTATCTGTAGTTTTATCCCTTCATGTCCTAATATTTCTGATAGATATTGTATTGTAATACGAAATCAACAATGTATTGTTATTGGTGGGTAATAAAATAAGATAATTAAGTCTTGTTATTATACAGGTGCAATTTATCGATATTTTTTATAAGGATGAAATTTAAAAATTTCTAATAATTACTTATGATAAGTGAATAATATAGATATGAAGTATCGAATTTTAAATTTAGGAAAAAAGTTAAATACTATTGAACAAAAGGAAGTGATAGGAGGTTTTCCTGCTATGTGTGATCCAGGTTCTAAAGATGAGTGTAAAAAACTTGGCTTTGATTATTGTAACTCTTTAGGAGTTTGTGTTAAACTATTTTAATAAAACATTAAAACTATTATTTATGAAAAAATCAATTTTAAATTTAGGGAAAAAGTTAAATATTACAGAACAAAAAGAAGTTAATGGAGGCGGAAAAGGCTTAAGACTTTGTCGTTACCATTGTAATGGAACATCATGGATTTTAGATGGTGGACAAGGTTCTTATTGTACGTTAAACTTTCCATCTATAATTTATAACCATCCTAATTGTGGTGGTTCTGGAGGAGGAGGAGATGTTTGGGCTTAAACATTTTCGTTATTATTAAAAAATAGAAACCACTTAAAAAAATCAATGACTGGGGTGGTGTAATGCATCCCAGTTTTTATTAACATTCCACTTGAAGAAATTTCCAAATTATAAGCAAACCGAGGCAAAAGATTGTGGGCCAACGTGTATAAAAATAATTGCAAAGCATTATGGTAAAACAATCAACACACAACAACTAAGAAAACTAAGTGAAACT
>NZ_CAZELG010000039.1:0-69930 GCF_964512825.1 Tenacibaculum halocynthiae
GCACCAGCGGCACCCGTTGCTCCAGTAGCACCTGTTGCTCCAACTGCACCAGCGGCACCCGTTGCTCCAGTAGCACCTGTTGCTCCAACTGCACCTGTTGCTCCAGTAGCACCAGCGGCACCTGTTGCTCCAGTAGGACCTGTTGCTCCAACTGCACCAGCGGCACCTGTTGCTCCAGTAGCACCTGTTGCTCCAACTGCACCAGCGGCACCTGTTGCTCCAGTAGCACCTGTTGCTCCAGTAGCACCAGCGGCACCCGTTGCTCCAGTAGCACCTGTTGCTCCAACTGCACCAGCGGCACCCGTTGCTCCAGTAGCACCTGTTGCTCCAACTGCACCTGCGGCACCTGTTGCTCCAGTAGCACCTGTTGCTCCAACTGCACCTGTTGCTCCAGTAGCACCTGCGGCACCTGTTGCACCTGTTGCTCCAGTAGCACCCGTTGCTCCAACTGCACCAGCGGCACCCGTTGCTCCAGTAGCACCTGTTGCTCCAACTGCACCTGTTGCTCCAGTAGCACCTGCGGCACCTGTTGCTCCAGTAGCACCTGTTGCTCCAACTGCACCCGTTGCTCCAGTAGCACCTGTTGCTCCAGTAGCACCCGTTGCTCCAACTGCACCTGTTGCTCCAACTGCACCCGTTGCTCCAGTAGCACCTGTTGCACCAGCGGCACCCGTTGCTCCAGTAGCACCTGTTGCTCCAACTGCACCTGTAGCACCTGTTGCTCCAGTAGCGCCTGTTGCTCCATCAGCACCAGTAAGGCCAGGAGTGTTAGTAACTATTGCATCTGCTAAATCAGATAGAGGTATAGATAACGTTCCATTGCGATCAGTTATCTCGATATTGTCATTTTGTATTCTAAAAGAAGTGTTCGTTTCGTTTAAAGGATCATTATCATTATCATTGATAAGAGAACTTAAATCAACAGTACCACCATTTTGTAAGGTTAACTCTTGAGTTAAGGGATTAAAAGTTAACTGTTGATTTGTTTGAGTAGTACACAAGCTATTCCATGTTAATCCTGTATATTGAAAAATACATTTGTGATCAGTATTGTATACAATAGCACCTTCTAGAGGAAGGATACTATTCATTTGAGTGTCATTAACTCTTGTAATAACAAGGGCTTTGCTATTACTTTCTAACTCTAAAATAGAGTTAGTATTTATTACATTTGGATTATTTCCTATTTTTACTTGAGCGTAAAAGGATTGATGTACAAGTATAACAAAAAATAAAGACAAAAATATCTTCATAATACTTAGGGGATTTAAGTTGCGTGCTTTAATCATTAGTCTTGTTTAAGAGTACTAATAATTAGACACTTATTTACTCTGCTAGGTCACAAAAATAAAAAAATTAATTTAGATTTTTAATATTTGTAACGTAATTTTTTAAATTCAACATCTCATTAATAAACAGCTTAGAGCTTTTATACGGTACATTGAATTGTGTATGATTTGTAGTTGCAATTTGGTATAAATTATTCCAATGTAAACGTATCTCTTTTAAAGCTTTTAGATAGTTGTAGTTTTTACTGTCATATATATGAGTGGGTTCAGCTAATATACCATTTATTTCTAATATTTTTAAATTTATTCCTTTTTGTAGTTCATCAAAGGTGTTATATTTAATATCGAGCCTTCCATAATACCACCCATTAATTGATTTGTTTATTTCGTCGAACGTTTTATGTAGCTCTTTACTTATTAGGTGATTCCCGTTAATAAATTGGGTTCCTTTACAATGATTTCCAATAACAGAAAGTTTAATTATTTCATTTTTTTTAGGAATGGTATTTAATTTTAAAGGATGTGTCTCATTAATTATATCAATGTATAATTGAGCTCTATCATCTTTTATAACTAAATCTTTTAGGGTAGAATATCCATTTCCTGTAACAGATAAAAACTTTTTTAAAGTTATAGATGTTATTTTTCCAGTAGCTTCATTTGGATTTCGGTGATAGAATATACCGCACTCGTTTTTGTAATCAATATATTCTTGAATTATTATATTGATCGGGTATTTTTTTAAATATAACTGAAGTTCTTGGGGCGAATTTATTTTTTTTACAAGTAGACCTCTAAAACCAACATCAGGTTTGGCTATTAAAGGATATGAGATATTTGCATTTTCAATTTCTTGAATTACAAGTTCAATTTTTGTTTTAGGAAGTATTAGAATTGAATTCGGTCTGAAGTGTTTAGGTATAAGGTTCATCGTTGCGAATTTACTTTCAGTTCCGTTTCCAGAGCTTTTAATGCTTGGATTGGCTGCTGTAAAAAACGCAAGGTGCTTTGCCTTATAAGCTAAATAAAAAGCATAAGGTAGATTGGGTATGTAAAGCATTGAAGATGGCCAATACTCCCAATTAAATATTTTATAGAACTTGTTTTTAATGTTCAAATTTTATTGATTAAAAAGTGAGTCTAATATATTCTTAAAAGTTTTAAATCCAAAGTAAACAGTGTAAAGAATTAATAAAATGCCAATTACTAATAAAGTGTATGCTATTATTATCTTAGGTTGTTCAGTAAAAACTTTTAATGCCTTAAAAGAAACATTAAGTACTATAGGAGATAGTATTAATAGACCTAGTAAAATAAATAAATTTTTTATGTTTTTATCAAAAGACGTGTCTTTACTCATTTCTATAATTTTTTATAGCGTTTCTAACATTACCATACTTTTTTATTAGGTGACTAGCAGTTTGTTGGTCGATATGTAATTCGGAAACTAACATTTTTATACCTCTTTCTACTAATTTATTATTTGAAAGTTGCATGTCTACCATTTTATTCCCTTTAACTTTTCCTAGTTGAATCATTGTTGCAGTAGAGATCATATTAAGTACTAATTTTTGTGCTGTACCAGCTTTCATCCTTGAGCTACCTGTAACAACTTCTGGCCCTACTACTATTACAATAGGGTAGGATGCGGTTAATGCTAAAGGACTTTTTTTATTACATGTTATACAACCAGTAGTAATTCCTTCAGAGTTGCATTTTTCCAAAGCAGCAATAACATAAGGAGTTGTTCCTGAAGCAGCAATTCCAATTACAACATCTTTTTGATTTATATTGTGTTTTTGTAAATCAATCCATCCTTGTTCTTTTGAGTCTTCTGCAAATTCAACGGCTTTTCTTATAGCTATATCTCCACCTGCAATTAACCCAACAACTAAATCATGTGAAACCCCAAAGGTAGGTGGGCATTCACTAGCATCAACAATACCTAACCTTCCACTAGTACCTGCTCCAATATAAAACAGTCTACCACCTTTTTTTAGTTTAATAACTATTTGTTCAATTAAGTTTTCAATTGAAATTAGTTCTTTCTCAATAGCAAGAGGTACTGTTTTATCTTCATTGTTGATATTGGTTAATAACTTTGAAAGTTTCATTTTTTCTAAGTTATTATAATTCGAATCTTGTTCTGTTGTTTTAGTGAAGTTCATACATCAAAGTTACAAACTTTGAAAGTAAACTCAACAAAAAATAATTATAAGTGACGCTTTAAAAAAAGAGGTGTCTTAAAATATAGATTAACAAAAAATTAAATAAACATGGAAACAATACAAAATGCATTGACTAATTTTTATAATTCAATAGCATCTGGAATGGGAGATTGGGGTTTAAAATTAATTGGAGCTTTAGCTGCTTTAATAATCGGACTATGGATTATTAGAATTTTAGTTAAAGGAGTTTCAAAAGTCTTTGAATCTAAACATATAGATGAAACTTTACGACCTTTTTTAATTACACTAATTGGTTTTGTTTTAAAAGCTTTATTGATTATTTCTATAGCAGGAATAGTTGGAGTGCCTACAGCAACTTTTGCTGCCCTTATAGCAGGAGTAGGGATTGCAATTGGAGCTGCTTTTAATGGTTCATTAGGGCATTTGGCTTCGGGAATTATGCTGCTTGTTTTTAGACCTTTTAAAGTAGGAGACTTAATTAAAACTAATGGTGCTTTTGGTTTTGTTAAAGAGATATCTGTTTTTGTAACAGTTATTGAAACCTTCCAGAATGAAACTGAAATTATACCAAACTCTGCCATAACTTCTGGAAAGATTACAAACTTAACGAAAGTTGGAAGTTTACGTGTGGACATGCCGTTTGCGATTCGTTATGGGTCAGATATAAAGAAAGCGAAAGAGATTGTAATGAATGTATTAGTTAGTGATGTAAATGTGTTAAAAGATAAGGATAAGCAACCAAGAGTTGCAGTTAATAATTTAGGAGAGAATAGTATAGAACTATTAGCATTGCCTTATGTAAGTTGTGAGAATTATTGGGATGTGTATTGGGATACAAGGCAAAAAATAGTTGAAGAATTAGGAATAGCTGGCTTTGATGCTCCTTTACCTCAAAGAATTGTTACTATGGTTTCATAATTTGTTTTGGTTATTGAGTAACAAAAAAGCAGGTGATATTTCACCTGCTTTTGAATTTTATGTATAAATACTATTAAAAGCTTTCTAAAATAGTATTTAATGTTTGGCTAGGTTTCATGATATCGTCAGCCAATTTATCATTTGGTTCGTAGTATCCATCAATATTTACTGCTTTTCCTTGAACAGTGTTTAGTTCGTTTACTATAACAGATTCATTAGCAATCATTTTTTCAGCTAAAGAAGTAAATTGAACTTTTAATTCACTGTCTTTATTTTGAGAAGCTAATGCTTCAGCCCAATACATTGCTAAGTAAAAATGAGACCCTCTATTGTCTAATTCTCCTGTTTTTCTTGAAGGTCCTTTTTTGTTTTCTAGTAATTTATCAGTAGCGTCGTCAAGAGTCTCTGCTAAAATTTTAGCTTTAGAGTTGTTGTTAGTTTCACCTAAATGTTCTAGAGAAACAGCTAAAGCTAAAAATTCTCCTAAAGAATCCCAGCGTAAATGATTTTCTTCAACTAATTGTTGAACATGTTTAGGTGCTGAACCTCCAGCTCCAGTTTCAAACAATCCACCACCGTTCATTAATGGAACAATAGAAAGCATTTTAGCTGAAGTACCAAGCTCTAAAATTGGAAATAAATCGGTTAAATAATCACGTAAAACATTTCCAGTAACAGAAATAGTATCTAAACCAGCTTTAACTCTTTTTAAAGTGTATTCTGTAGCTTCAGCAACTGATTTAATAAGGATTTCTAATTCATTGGTATCATGATCTTGTAGATACTTCTTTACTTTTGTTATGATTTCGGCATCATGAGAACGGTTTTCATCTAACCAGAAAACTGCAGGGGTTTGAGTTGCTTTAGCACGAGTTACTGCTAATTTTACCCAGTCTTGGATTGGAGCGTCTTTTACTTGACACATTCTCCAAATATCACCTTCTTCAACAGAATGTTCTAATAATACAGTTCCATTATCGTCAATTACTTTAATAGCTCCGTTTGAGGCTATTTCAAAAGTTTTATCATGTGATCCGTATTCTTCAGCTTTTTGTGCCATTAAACCAACATTAGGAACAGTTCCCATAGTTGTTGGGTCAAAAGCTCCATTCTCTTTACAGAAGTCAATTGTTGCTTGATATAAGCTAGCATATGAACTATCTGGAATTACTGCTTTTGTATCTTGTTGTTTGCCTTCTTTGTTCCACATTTGACCAGAAGTACGAATCATAGCCGGCATAGAAGCATCAATAATAACATCAGAAGGAACATGTAGATTGGTGATGCCTTTATCAGAATCAACCATAGCTACATCGGGTCTGTTTGAGTAAACAGCTTCAATATCCGCTAAAATTTCATTTCTTTTTTCTTCAGATAATTCATTAAGATTACCTAATAAATTACCAAAACCATTGTTCACATTTACACCAATTTCATTAAATGTTTCTGAATGTTTTGTATATAAATCTTTAAAGAAAACTCTTACAGCATGACCAAAAATAATAGGGTCAGAAACTTTCATCATTGTAGCTTTCATGTGTAATGAAAACAAAACATTTTTATTTTTAGCATCAAGTACTTGAGTTTCTAAAAAGTTTAATAATGCCTTTTTGTTCATTACTGTTGCATCAATAACTTCATCCGCTAATAAAGATACTTTTTCTTTTAATACAGTAATATTTCCTTTAGTATCTGTGTGTTCTATTTTAACATTTGTAGCAGAAGGAACCGTAACCGATTTTTCATTATGAGCAAAGTCGCCTTCAGTCATTGTTGCTACATGTGTTTTAGAGTCAGAAGACCAAGCGCCCATTCTATGTGGGTTTTTCTTTGCGTAGTTTTTAACTGCTTTAGGGGCTCGACGGTCTGAGTTTCCTTCACGTAAAACAGGGTTTACAGCAGATCCTTTTACTTTGTTATATAGGGCTAAAACATTTTTGTCTTCATCAGAGTTTATTTCTTCTGGATAATTAGGTAAAGCATATCCTAAAGCTTGTAACTCTGTTATTGCTGCTTTTAATTGAGGAACTGAAGCTGAAATATTAGGTAGCTTTATAATGTTTGCTTCTGGTTTTTTTGCTAATTCTCCTAAAAAAGCTAAAGCGTCTTCAACGCGTTGCTCTTCTGTTAAATAACTAGAGAAATTGGCAAGAATACGACCAGCAAGAGAAATATCTTTAGTTTCAATTTCTATATTTGAAGATTTAGTAAATGCTTTTACTATAGGTAAAAACGAACGAGTAGCTAACGCAGGAGCTTCATCCGTTTTTGTATACATGATTTTAGCCGTTTTATTCATAAGTAAAAATTAAATTAATTATTTTGAAGTCAGGCAAATTTATGAATATATCGTGAAATTTTTAGTGAAAAATTCTTATTAATTAGCTGTTTTGATTATCAAATTAATAATTATATAGCTGTTTTTAGAGATTTTATTATTGAAAATAGAAGGGTATTAGCTAGTTTTATCCAAGGATGTTTTTTTTTTGAATAAAAAGATTACTAAAAAGTAGTTGTTCAAGGATATTTAAGTAAATTTTATATATTAAATAGAATAGTGGTTAAAAACTTGTCTTTTTTGTTATTCTTAGTTTGTTAGATAAGTATTAATGGAAAGATAGAATGAGTTATTAATGATAATATTCAAAAAAAAAGCACCATATAACTTATATGGTGCTTTTTAATTTTTAAGAAATTAAGATTAAAATCTTTTTTCTTTAATTCTTGCTTTTTTACCAGTAAGACCTCTGAAATAGTAAATACGAGCTCTACGGATTTTACCTTTTTTGTTTATTTCTATTTTTTGAATAGCAGGTAAATTAATAGGGAAGATACGCTCAACACCTATAGTACCAGACATTTTTCTAATAGTAAATGTTTCAGAGCTTCCGCTACCTCTTTTTTGAATAACTACACCTCTAAAAAACTGAGTACGTACTTTCTCACCTTCTCTAATTTCGTAGTATACAGTAATAGTGTCTCCAGCTCCAAATTCTGGAAAATCGTTTTTTGTTACAAATTCGTCTTGTACAAATTTAATTAAAGATTCCATCTTAAATATTTTTTATAGTTTACTAAAACAACGTACACGATTCTCGTCAGAGGTTATTTTTTGTGGGTGCAAATTTATGTTTTTTTTCTGATATAAAAAGGTAAAGAGTAATTTATTTTTATGTTATTATTTTTCATAGTTATTTAAATAAAATGTTCTTTTAAAGTTAATTAGGGGTAGATTAGTTATGCTAAATTAAAATGGAATTAAAGTTTTTTAAACAATCAGTAGGTAGTTTTACAATATAAATAAAAGATATATTTTATTATGAGTAAAAGTATTGCTGTAAGATTTAGAAATAAAAGTAAAGCCAATATTTGGCTTGATGGAGTTAAGAATGTACTTGTTCTTTTAAGTTTAAGAATTAAAAGACAAACGTATTTTGTTTACGGAGTGTTTTTTATTGTTTCATTTTTATTAGTAATTTTATTCAATAAGTTTTTTCTTCATTTAAAAATAAATCAATTTCATACTTCATTTCTAGATGCGTTTTTTAAGTACAGTACTTTTTTAGGTGATGGAGTAATGTTTGGGGTATTAGTATTACTTTTTGTATTTGTTAAACGTAGAATAGCACTGGTTTTTCTTATTAGTGGTTTGCTAACATTATTAGTTACACACTTTTTTAAGAAAATTATTTTTAAAGGTATACCACGACCAGTTGGAGTTTTTGGAGAAGATTCATTGTATTTAGTTAACGGAGTTAAAATGGCATTATGGAATTCTTTTCCTTCTGGCCATACAACAACAGCTTTTGCTATTTTTACAATATTATGTTTGTATTTTGCTAAATGCAAGTCTCAATATTTATGGATTTCTTTAGCTATCATAGCTGGTTTATCTAGAGTGTATTTATCGCAACACTTTTTAATAGATGTTTTTGTAGGGTCTTTTATTGGTATTGTAATAGGTTTTATAAGTATGGGGTTATTCTACAAGTATGAAAGAAGTATTTAAGTGAAGTATAAAATATCTTATAAAAGAGTAGTTTATGTATTAATTGTTGTTAGTACATTATTAAGAGTTTTTTTTGCAAGCCAATTAGAGTTTGGTAATGATGAAGTATATTATTGGTTGTATGCTAAGTATCCTGATATTAGTCATTTTGACCATCCGCCATTTGTAGGTTTTTTTATTCAGTTATTTACTTTTGATTTGTTTTTTGATAGTGAATTAGCTATTCGATTAGCAGCTATCATACCTGGAAGTATTAATATGTATTTATTATTTTTAATTGGCTGTAAAATAAAAAACGAGTTGGTAGGTTTTTTATCAGTTATATTATATAATTTAAATATATACGCTTTAATAATAGCTGGAACATTTATTTTACCAGATGCACCATTACTTTTTTTCTGGTTACTAAGTTTTTATTTTTTGATAGAAGCATTGCCTTTAGAGCCTTCAAAAGATACAAGAAAAAAACTTTTTATAGCTTTCTTTTTTATTGCGTGCGCTATTTATTCAAAATATCAAGCAGTATTTTTATTAGTAGGAGTTGTATTATATATTGTTTTTATAAATAGGACTTGGTTAAAAGATTGGTCTTTTTATCTATCATTTATTTTTCCATTAATTACAGTTTCGTTGATTGTATATTGGAATTATCAGTATGATTTTATTAGTTATAAATTTCATAATAATAGAGTTTCATTGTTTAGTCTTTCTTTTAATAAAGACTCATTTTTAAGAGAAGTATTAGGTCAAATGGTATACAATAATCCGTATATTTTTTTTTCAATACATATAATGACTGTAGCTTTAATCAGGAAGAAATTCATATTTGAGAAAAAACAGTTATGGTTATTTATATTTTTTTCATTTCCATTAATATTCACGACAATTTATTTGTCTCTATATAAAGATACTCTACCACATTGGTCAGGAATATCTTATGTAACATTATTGCCATTACTAGCTGTATATATTCATAAGAATAAAAAAATAGAAAGAAATTTAATTAGAGGAGGGGTAGTTTTAATGATGTTAATGGTTTTTACTTCTATTGAAATTAACAAAGGATGGTTTTTACCTATTGAAAAAAATATTAATAAAGAAGAGTTTAATAATAAGGATGCTTTGATGGATATGTATGGATGGAAACAATTATCAGCTAAAATAACACCACTATTAGAGACCAAAAACTTGAAAAGTATACCAATTATTTCAGACAAATGGTTTCCTTTAGCACATATAGATTATTATATAGCAAGGCCAAATAAAATGGATGTTTATGGAATAGGAGAATTAACGAACATACATAAGTATTATTGGATAAATAAGAAAAAAAAGAAACTTACCTCCAAAGATGTTTTATACCTAACAGACAGTAGGAATTATAGAAGCCCTAAAAGTGTTTATGGAAAAAGTTTTAATCAATATAATTTATTGAAAACGATTCCAATTAAAAGGAATGATAAAATAGTTAAATATGTTTTCTTGTATTTATTAATTAAGGATTAGTTGTATAATTTTCGCAGTAAAAAATCCAGAATTTACGGATTTCTTTTCCTTTTTTAGATACAATAATTGGTTTTAATTCAGTTACTTTTGAAAAGTACTGGTTTAATTCAGGAATAGTATTTCCTTTTTTATTCCTTGTTTTAAACCGCGTGTCAGAATCTATAAAAATAGCATTTTTTCCATTTAGCATGCTTAAATCATCTCCTAAATAATCAAAATGAAGTGCATGTTTACCAATAATATTTTGCGCATATACTTTGTTTTCCATGTAAAAATTTAGAACAGCTGATGTTTTATATTTATCATCAGAAAAAACAAAAGTATTTGGATATTGATTTTGAAGCTTTTTAGTTTCAATAGCTAAATTTTCCCAGCCTACCCAAGTATCATCACTTTTTATTGGTACTAAATAAAACAGTACTTGCAAACTAATTAAAAAATGAAACACTATTGATGTTATTAATTGAGCTTTTAATAGTTTTTTATTAATAAACATTCCTGCTAAAATAATACCTGTAATATACGAAGGCATTAACCAATTTAATTTAACCCAATAAACAGGTGTTAAAGAGAAAAAACCTACAAAAGTTGGAATAAAAAAAGCAAGTAAGAATAATGTTTTTGAACTTGGAAGTTTAAATTTGGTTAAAGCTCTTTTAATATATTTAAAGGTAAAAACAATAAAAACACAAAATAAAACGGGTAATAGTAAAAATAATTGATGGCCTATAGCTCCAAAGAAATACTTTGGATTAATATTAAAACCAGATATAGAACCAGTTCTATTTGAAGATTGAAATAAGAAAGAAGCAAAATCATGTTGGTAATTCCACCACCAAACAGGAAACGTAATTGCTACAGAGATAACGATACCAAACCATAGCCATGGTGAGATTATTAATTTTCTATATTTATTAGAAAAAAGAATAAAAGCTATAAGTCCAAATTGTAATAATAAAGCAGTGTATTTACTGTTAAAGGCTAAACCCATTGCAATACCACCATAAATCCAAAACCATTTTTTTTCTTCAAAAATAGCTCTATATAAAAATAAAATACTCAAGGTCCAAAACAGTAGTAATGGAACATCTGGTGTTGAATTAAATGATAAAATAGAGATGAATAGGGTAGATGTTATTAATAAAATAGCTCTTTGTAATTTTTGTTTAGATAAAAAGCAAGAAGCTAATTTGTAAAAACTAAATATGGTAAGAGAGGTAACAATAAAATCGGCACATTTAACTACAAAAACAGTTTTTCCAAAGACTAAAGTAAACCCTCTTAAAATATATCCAATCATTCCTGGATGATCAAAGTAAGATAAAGATAAATTTTCTCCATAAAAATGGTAATATGCATCTTGAGGCATAAGTCCCATGAAAGGAAGTAAAACAAATCTAAAAAGTTGAAAAGCAATAACAATACTTATTGCTGGGTATTTTTGAAAAAATGCTTTTAGTGTATCCAAGTTTGTTGTTTTTACTCAATAATCAATTATTTTAAACTAGATGTGTTATATTTATTCATCAAGTAAGTCTGGTCGAATTTGTTGAGTTCGTTCATATGCTTTTTCACTTCTCCATTCCTCTATTTTAGGAAAATTACCTGATAATAAAACATCAGGAACTTTTAAGCCATCATATTCAGAAGGTCTTGTGTATACAGGAGGCGATAATAAATTATCTTGAAAAGAATCAGTTAAGGCAGATTGTTCATCACCTAAAACTCCAGGGATTAATCGAATTACAGCATCACATAAAATTGCAGCTGCTAATTCACCACCTGTTAAAACATAGTCACCTATAGATATTTCTCTAGTAATAAACTTATCACGTACACGTTGATCTACGCCTTTATAATGACCAGTTAAAATAATAATATTTTCTTTTAAAGAAAGTGTATTAGCTGTGGCTTGATTTAATGTTTTGGCATCAGGAGTCATGTATATGATTTCATCATATTTTCTTTCTGATTGTAGTTTTTCAATACATTTAGCAATAGGTTCTATCATTAAAACCATTCCGGCTCCACCACCGAACTGTGTATCGTCTAATTGGCGATAATTACCTAAACCATATTCACGTAAATTATGAAAATGAACTTCGGCTAATCCTTTATCAATGGCACGTTTCATCATTGAGTGTTCAAACGGGCTTTTTAGTAGTTCTGGAGCTACAGTAATAATATCTATTCGCATAAGCGCAAAGATATATCTTTTAAAGAAAATTATAGAGGGAATATTTTATTGAATTTGGATGGGAGTTCTTTAGTTATAAAAATCCTTTCTTTAGTAAACGGATGTATAAATTCTAAAGAAGAAGCATGTAAATAGAGTCCCTTTCCTTTAAGTATAAGGTCATTAATATAGTATTCTTTATCTCCTAAAATAGGATTTCCTATAGCTAATAAATGCTTTCTTAATTGGTGTTTTCTTCCAGTTTTTGGTTTAAGAGAAACTAAATTCAAATAACCAAATCGTTCTGAAGTAACTGTATTAGTTAGTTCATAGCTTGTAAAGGCATTTTTAGAATCTATAGATATATTTATTTCACCTGCTTTTTTCATCTTACCGATACTAATTGCATGGTATGTTTTTTGAATAGTTTTATTTTCAAATAATTTATTTAAAGCAATAATACTGGATTTTGTTTTGCCAATTAAAAGTAAACCACTTGTAGGGTAATCTAGCCGATGCACTGGTCTTGGTCGAACAGAATCTATTTGTAAGCTTTTTTGTAAATTTTGTGTAAGTGCATTATCAATAGTTGCGAATGAATTTCCACTAACTAAAATTCCAGAAGGTTTATGTATGATGGCTAAATAGTCGTCTTCAAAAAGTATTTCTAAAGGGAAAATGAATTTTTTAGCATTTATTTCTTTTTCAGATTCTAATAATTCTATTGTTTCATTCCCTTTTATAAATAAAGCAGTAGAGGCAACAGTTCGGTTAACAAGAAGCAATCCTTTTTTAATAGCTTTTTTTAAGCTCGACTTAGTTGAAACGGTATTAAAAATTCCAACACCATATTCTTGTAAACGAATTGGTTTTTCTAGTAAAGGAACTTTATGTGTTTCAGAAATTTTCAAAAAAAAAGATTTTAAAAAGTTATTGAGTCAAAATTAAACAATCTAAGGTTAAGTTAAATAAACTATTCTTAAAAACAACTGAATATGAGTGTAAGGAAAAAAGTAATAATGAAAACTTTGTTATCAATAAGAGAACGTTCATGTATGTTTTTTAATCACTAAAAGAAATTATAGATAAAAAGAATTTATTAGTAATTAATTTTAAGATACTAAAAGAAATGCTTTTATAACCAAACTAACCCCCTAATAATATCAACTAACTTTTGAAAACAGATAACTACATAATAGTTGGGGCTGATCATAATTCTACTCTCTCAAGAATAGTAAAAGAAATTGATGAGTTACAAGGATTTAGTAATGTAACTGTAAACTCAGTATCGTTATTAAAACAATTATTAATTTCAATTTCCCCCAAACTTATTATTCTTAGTTTTAAGAATAATAAGAAACAAATTGATCAATTATTTAAATTAAATACTAATTTTTTGCCTCCAATTTTATGTCTAAATAACAGGTATGAAAAACTTAATTTTATTTTTGAAAAAGTTCCAGTAATTGTACAGTCTTTAGAAAATAGCTTAGACAATAAATATTTATTAAATAATATAAGAAGTATATTATCAATAAAAATAGATGGAAGAGTATCAAAAATAAAAAAAGAAAAGCAATTAAGTTTTGTTACTGAAAATAAGAATTTAGCTCGTTATGTTTTAGAATTAGATCAAAAAAAAGAGTTATTAAAAAGAATGACAGAAAAAATTAAAGAAGTATATGTTTCTGTTGACCAGAATACGAAAAACAGATTAAATTCAATTATAAATAACATAAAATTAGATAATTCTACAACTCATTGGGATGATTTTAAAGTATATTTTGAAAATATAAATCCAGGTTTTATTACTCATTTGTCTTCAAAATATCCTTGTTTAACGTCGAAAGATATTAAGTACTGTTGTTATTTAAAAATGAACATGTCTAATGAAGATATTCGATACATTTTAGGTATAAATAAAGAAAGTGTTCGTACCCACAAATATCGCTTAAAGAAAAAAATGATTTTAGAAAAAGGACAAGATTTAAAAAGTTATATAAGTTCTTTTTAAAAAAAAATACAAGTAAGTTTAAAAAAGAGTGGTCTGTATAGGTCACTCTTTTTTTATACTAAAAGCACACAGAATATAAGATGTCTATGTTTTGTATACGATTAAAAATAATGTAAAAAATATGTCTATGATTTGTAGACTGTCATTTTTAGGAAGCTTTAAGTGAAGTAGTTAATTTTGGAATAGCCAAACTGTAACTACTATTTATAATGATTTTAAAAGCATTACAATTTACAAACAGAACTTTAAATCAGTATTTAAAAAACAAATTCGGATTAAGTGACGATGTTGTTGTAACCAATAAAATTATAGATCAAAACGGAACTGTTCCTATAGAGAATCAAAATAAAGTAATTATTACTTTAATTCATGTAGAACAAGAAACAGTAAAGCCTTTTTATAGTAGAAGTAGACAAATAAATAATGGTAACTATGAAAATAAACCAATAAATGAACGCTACAATTTATATTTATTAATATCTCCAAACTTTGAAGAGTATAATGAAACATTAAAATTTTTAAATGCATCTATACAATTTTTTCAAATAAACGGAGCATTAGATGCAAATACGTCCTCAACTATACCTAAAGGCATTACTCGCTTAGAGTTTGAGTTTGAAAAAGGAGATGGTTATTTACAAATGCACAATTTGTGGAGCGCTTTAGGAGCTAAATATCAGCCAAGCGTAATTTATAAAATGAAGTTAATAAGTATAACTTCTGATGAAATTAAAGGATTTGAGACAGGAATTACGGCAACCTCTAATAGAATAAAGGATGATTAGAGATCGTTTTCATAAAATGTTCAGTCTTGAGGTAATGCATACTTATTACATAAACGATATATGTAAAGGACTGTTTTATAATCCAACAAAAAGTACAGAAAGTATTATTAAGAGATTTTCTTTAAAATTAAACCTAACAACTAAAGGATTTGATTTTTATACTGATACTAAAAAGTCGATAACAAGTTTTTTGAATTATATCACAAAAGTAACAGGTGAAGAGTCATTTAATTTTAATGCTATTACTGTTGATTCTCAATTTTATCAATTCACAGATTTACCTATAAACCAAATAGGTGTTATTAACTATAATAGTTCTTCAAATGAAGTAGTTTCTTATACAACTGTAAAGGTGTTAAAACCTGAGTTTACACCAACAATAGAAGTAAATAAACTATTTAGATTATCAGTAAAGTTTCAAGATTTAATAAAGTCAGATGAAAATAAGAATTCACCTATTTATAAAATTGAATTTACCGCAAGAGATACTCAATGGAAATATTTTATACTAAATAATACAAATCAAAATTTAGGAGATTTATCTATAAAGTGTAAATCAGAAGTTGAGTTTGAGGGGCCAATAGAGGTTACACTTCAAAATGGAGAAAAAGCACAGTTATTTTCTTCAGAAAAACAATTATTACCTCTTTCGGAAATACCTAAATATAATTTTGATTTAATAAGTACTATTAAAAAAAATGGAGTGAATCGAAATAAAATATTATTCAAAGGGCTGCCTAACCCCAACCCTAATATAATTAAAATAGATACAAATCATACAGAAACTATAGTAGTTTCTTTAATGTATGTATATGTATAAAATTAACTAAAAATAAATATAATAAAAATGTTTTATGAATTTATCAACCATTAAAACTCCAGGAGTTTATATCAATGAGGTAAATGCTTTTGGAAATTCAGTAGTACCCGTTGCTACTGCAGTTCCTGCATTTATAGGGTATACACCACAAGCAATGTACGAAGGGAAATCGTACACTAATGTTCCAAGGAAAATTACGTCATTCACAGATTTTCAAGCTATTTTTTGTTTACCAGATCCACCAGCACCAGCTGATCCAGCAAAACAATACGATCCTGAATATTATTTAGTAGCCCAAGATAGTCAACCTACTACAGGTGATTATATAATGATAGGAACTACATTTTATTCAATTTTACCAGATCCTAATACGATTTACTATTTATACAATAGTATAAAATTATTTTATGATAACGGAGGAGGAGATGCTTACATCGTTTCAGTAGGTCCTTATGGAGAACCTTCAGGATCGCCAGCAACATTAGGAGATCAAGTAGTAAATCCTAATGTGCAATTAAATCAATTAACAGACGGGTTAGCGTTATTAGAGCAAGAGCAAGAACCTACTATGTATATCTGTCCTGAAGCAACATTACTTTCTGTAGATAATAATTCATCTTTAATGAAAGCAATGTTATTGCAGTCATCAAGCATGCAAACTTCGGTAAGTATTTTTGATATCATAGGAGGAAATGATCCAAATCCATTAAATTACATGGATGATATTGATGCTTTTAGAAATGGAACAGGTTCTAATGGTTTAGATTTTGGAACTGCGTATTATCCTTTTGTAGGTACAACCGTAATGCAAACTTCTGATATAGATTACACAAATTTATTTGGAGGAGATGTAACTCAGTTACAACCTCTTTTAAGTCCACCAGATAATCCAAATGCTACTGTAGATACAATAATAGCAAATATTCAAAACCCTCCAGGAGGAGAAGCATTAACTGTAAGTCAGTATAATAATTCATTATTAACGGCAAGTCCAACATACGGTACTATTATAGCAGCAGTATTACAAAATGCGAATGTATTACCTCCAAGTGGAGGAATGGCAGGAGTAATAACAGTTACAGATAATCAAGTAGGGCCATGGGAATCTCCAGCTAACACATCAATGGGAGACGTAATAAGTTTACCAATTAAATTAACAGGAGCACAGCAAGGAGACTTAAATGTTGATGCTATTTCAGGAAAATCAATTAATGCAATTCGTTTTTTTAACGGCTTAGGTATCTTAATATGGGGTGCTAGAACATTGGATGGGAACAGTCAAGATTGGAGATATCTTTCTGTAAGAAGAACTATGACCTTTTTAGAGCAATCAAGTAAACTAGCAGCTAATGCTTATGTATTTGCGCCAAATACCAAAAATACATGGGAGTCAGTAAAAGCTATGATTGGTAGTTTTTTAAATGATATATGGAAACAAGGAGGTTTACAAGGAGCTAGTGCAGCAGATGCTTTTTCTGTAGAATGCGGATTAGGCTCAACAATGACTTCTGAAGATATCTTAAATGGGTTTATGAATGTAACTGTTAAAGTTGCTATTGTAAGACCAGCAGAATTCATAGTACTTACATTCCAACAACAAATGGCAACTTCTAGTTAATTGAAGTTTTAAACATTTGTAAACAATAAATAACCAATATAAAACTAACCATTAAAATAATAATATTATGGCAACAGATGACGGTAGTGTAGAAGGCTCAACATGGCCCATGCCAAAGTTCCGATTTGAAGTAGATTTAGGAACTGAATTAACAGGAGTTGCATTTCAGGAAGTTTCTGGAATGGACGTAGAAAATCAAATTATAGAATATCGAGCAAGTAATAGTCCTTTATTCTCTACAATAAAAATGCCTGGAATAGCTAAGTATGGTAACATAACAATGAAAAGAGGAGTTTTTGTAAATGATAATACTTTTTGGGATTGGCATGAAGAGATAACAATGAATACCATTAAACGTAGAACGGTATTAATAAAACTGTTAGATGAGGAGGGTGAAGTAACTATGCAATGGCAGCTTAATAATGCTTGGCCAACTAAAATTACAAGTACAGATTTAAAATCAGATGGTAATGAGGTAGCAGTTGATACTCTTGAAATAGCACATGAACAACTAATTATAACAAATGGCTAAAAAAAATAAAAAGGCTAAGGATGAAAATGTAGTAGGTAAATATCCTGTAGGCTTTTATTTTTCTGTTTCATTTAACGGTGGTGAAGGTATAGAATTTCAACAAGTATCAGGTTTGTCTAAAGAACAAACTGTAGAAGAAATAGCAGGTGGAGGGGAAAACAGGTATAAGTACCGCCTTCCAGCTGTTTCTGTAACTAAAAATCTAGTACTTAAAAGAGGAGTAGTTGTTAAAGGAGATGAATTAACCAAATGGTGTATAGATACTATAGATGGAGGATTAGCAAAGCCAATACAAATAAAAACAGTATCAGTAAACCTCTTAAATAGTAAAGGACAAGTTTCAATGAAGTGGAATTTTTATAAATCTTATCCTATAAAGTATTCAATTTCTGATCTTAAATCTCAAGAAAGTGAAATTTTAATAGATACTATAGAGCTTGCATATACCTATTTTACAACATCATAAGAAATAAAATTAGATAGAAGTTAAAAGAGATTTTTATAAAAACCTGTACTAAACAAAGTAAACTAATATATGCCTGTAGAAATTAGAGAATTAATTATTAAAACAGAAATAAAAACAGAAGTAGATAAAAGGTCTTCATTGAATGATAATGAAGTATACTTATTGAAGGAGGAATTAGTAGAAATGTGTAAACGAATGCTTTCTGAAGAAATAAAAAGAACTAGTTATAGAAGATAGAAATTATGGGGTTAGAATTTATGAAAATAACAGGCTATTCAGATGGAGATTTTAATAACCCAATACCAGGAGAACCTTATAAGGTAATGATTAATCCTAACTCAATTAAATGGAATCGTAAAATTCAATATAATGAACAACAACCTATAGATTCTAGTACACCATCACAAAAATATAAAAGTACCCCAAGTGATGAATTAAGTTTTGAAATAACTATTGACTGTACAGGAATAGTGTTTTCTAAACGGATAGATATGGCTAAAGAAATAAAAAATTTAGAAGATATTATTTACACATATAATGGTAAGATTCATCGCCCAAATTATGTGAAAATTCAATGGGGAAATAATTTGTCTTTTAAAAGTGTTTTAAAATCATTTAATACAAATTATACACTTTTTAGACCTGATGGAAGCCCACTGAGAGCAAAAATTTCATTAAGCTTTGGGGAATATATTTCTCCTAAAAAGAAAAGCAAAGAAGAAAAAAAAGAATCTCCAGATATAACTCATTTAATAGAAGTAGTAGAAGGAGAAACGCTACCACAATTATGTACTAAAACATGGAATTCACCAAATCATTACATACAAGTAGCTGAGTACAATAATCTTAATAAGTTTAGGAACCTTAAAGGAGGACAAGAATTAATTTTTCCTCCTATTATTAAACCTACAGAATCATGAGTGGAATAACAGAAATAAAAAGTGGAGGATTAGTAACATTTGATATAAAAGTAGATGGAGATATTATTCCTGATGTAATTGAAATACAACGTGTTGTTGTAGAGAAATCTGTAAATAGAATATCAAAAGCAACTATTGTAATTATTGACGGAAATCCAGCTACAGAAGGTTTTACTGCAAGTTCATCAAAAACATTTGTACCAGGGAATAAAGTACGAATTGAAGCAGGGTATGAATCTGTAAATGAATTAATTTTTGAAGGAATTATAACAAAACAGAACATTAGAATTCATGGAGCTTCAGGTCCAACTTTAGAAGTAGAATGTAGAGATGAGGCTATACGTATGATTGTAGGTCGTAAAAGCCTTACGTATGCAAAGAAAACAGATAGCGATATCATTTCTTCTATTATAGGTACCTATAAAGGGGTGTCTGCAGACGTAACAGCAACTAAAACAAAATGGCCAGAGCAAGTACAATATTATACTACTGACTGGGATTTTATTATGGCTAGAGCAGAAATTAATGGAATGGTGATCACAACACTCAACGGTAAAGTAGCTGTTTTCCCTCCAGATAAAGATAAAAAATCGGTATTAGAGATTACGTATGGAGATAATTTATTAGAGTTTAATGCAGATTTAGATGCTATTACACAATTAGGTTCTGTAAAAGGAAGTTCATGGGGATTTCCAACTCAAAAAATTACAACAGGTTCAGCAAACAATAATTATGCAGGAGCAGGTAATTTATCAAGTAAAAAACTATCAGAAGTAGTAGGGTTAAAAGATTTTCAGGTACAAAGTACTGCTCCTTTAGAAGGTGCTGATTTAACAAATTGGTCAAAAGCAACTTTAATTAAAAGTGAGTTTTCTAAAATTAGAGGAGAGGTTAAGTTCCAAGGAAGTAATAAAGTAAATCCAGGAAAGTATATAACATTGGAAGGTTTAGGAGATCGATTTAATGGAGATCATTTTATTGCTAACGTAATTCATACAGTTGCTGATGGAAATTGGGTAACAGAGGTGTCTGTAGGGCTTTCACCTATATGGTTTACAGAAGAACCAGATGTAATGGCTCCTCCTGCCTCAGGTTTACTACCGGGAGTGCAAGGGCTTTTTAATGCTACGGTTAAAAAAATGTATGAAGACCCTGATAATCAATTTCGAATATTAATAGATATTCCATTATTTGATCCTAAAGGACAGGGAATATGGGCACGATTAGCAAATTTTTATTCCACATCAGGAGCAGGAGCGTTTTTTTTACCTGAAGTAGGAGATGAGGTAGTAGTTGGATTTTTAAATGAAGACCCTCGTTATCCAATTATATTAGGAAGTTTATATAGTAGCACAAAGAACAAACCTTTTAAAGGGCTTACCCCAGACAAAAAAAACACAAAAAAAGCAATTGTTTCCAAACATGGAATTTTTATAGAATTTGATGATGAAAACAATAAGTTTACTATTGAAACTCCCAATAAAAACACTGCGATTTTTGATGACAAGAGTAAAGAAATAACGATTAAAGATGAAAACAATAATAGTATTGTTATGTCTTCTAGTGGAATTACTATAAAAAGTGCTAAAAATATAAACATAGAAGCTAATCAAAAGTTAACACTTAAAGGTAAACAAGGAGTAATAATAGATAGCTCACCAGGAGATGTAACTATTATAGGAACCAATATAAATCAAACAGCAAATGTAAAGCTCTCTGCTAAGGGGAATGCTCAAGCTGAACTTACAGGAGGAGCACAAACGACCATAAAAGGAGCTATGGTAATGATTAATTAAAATATATATAGATATGCCACCAGCAGCAAGATTAACAGATTTTCATCAATGCCCAATGCAAACACCAGCAGTTCCAGCACCTATTCCTCATGTAGGAGGCCCTATAATAGGCCCGGGACAACCCAATGTATTAATAGGGAAACTACCTGCAGCAAAAGTAGGTGACATGTTAGTGTGTGTAGGGCCACCAGATACTATTATTAAAGGCTCTGCTACTGTAAAAATAGGAGGAATGCCAGCAGCTAGAGTGGGAGATTCAACGGCACATGGAGGGAAAATAGTTTTAGGTGCATTTAATGTAATGATTGGTGGGTAGTTTACGTAAAAATAAAAAAAAAGAATTTTTAGGTTCTGGGTGGTCATTCCCAGTTACATTTTCTGTAGGAAATCATGAATTAGTGGTTACTAAATATGAGAATAATATAAAAGATTCGATAGATGTAATAATGCAAACGAATTTTGGAGAGCGACCTATGAATCCTCAGTTTGGCTCTGGGCTACAACAATTCTTTTTTCAAGAAATGAATGAAACACTTAAGTCGGAAATAAAAGATGTAATAACCTCTAGTCTATTATCTAATGAGCCAAGAATAAGTGTATTGAATGTTGAGGTTGAATATGTAGATATTGAAAATGGCTTAGTAGAAGTAACAATTGATTATGAGTATAACCAAACAAATACAAGACATAATTATGTGTATCCTTTTTATTTAAAAGAAGGAACGAACATAGGTAGATAGTTTATGAATAGATTAGATCAAAATAAAATACTTACTTCTCTAGAATTTAATCTAGAAAATCATTCTCGTTTGATTGATAGTCGAACTGAAAAAGACGATTTAAGTTTTTTGGTTGATTTTGCATCTTTAATTAATTTTTATGACAAGAATAATATTATTAATGGGAATTGGGCTCCTTTTCTATTAAAAGATCCTGTATTTCTAATAGCTTCAATAGCTAAGACTCCTTTTAAAAAGATGCACTCTTTGTTTATACAAACATGCCTTAGGTTAGAAGAGGTTTTAGGTTGTAAGAAAACTGAAGGCATTAAAACTTCAAAGAACAAACAGAGTAGTACCATAACAAATTCTATAAATCAATTATTTAATCAATTGATTCGTGTTTTTCACCTGTTAGAGCAGTGGACTCATTTTATGGTAGAGTCATCATTAGAATACAATTTAAAGACCTATGTAATAAAAGAAATAAAAGAAAAGTATAGTCAGTTTTTGTGGGCACTTTTATGGTTAAAAGAGAAGTTGCATATAAATAAGCAGATAGAAGGAATATCTTCTGTAAATCAATATGTTTATAAATCATATAATCAGGTAATTTGGAAGCAAAGTAATGGTAAAGTTCCCTATTGGGAATTGTTGAATCTTAAACATCCATTAATTGAAAATACTGATTGTGATTTTTATAAGTCTTTAAAAAATACAGGAGAAATAGTGTTCTCATTTTTTAATAGTATCATTGAATATGCACCAGTTGAATTTGAAAGTTTAAAGAAACAAAAAGATATATTTCCAGATACACTGTTACTACATACATTCACGAAATTGATGAAAATTTATAAAGATCAATTGAATGGGATATCTAAAAAGCATTTAGGATTTTATTACAAGGATATTTTAAAGCAAAAAAAACAAGAGGCAACACCAGATTCAGTTTTTGTATGTACAGACTTGTCTGAACTAACATCAACTTTTGAGTTAGAAAAAGGAACATTATTTAATGGAGGTCAATATATTGATAAATCACCTGTTTTATATAAAACGATAAATAATGTTTCGTTAAATCCAGCTTTAATAACAGATACATACACGTTATCACAGGGATCAGAAACTGAATTTTTCTCAAAATTATATTTAAAAAAAGAAAAAGAAGTAACTACTGTACAGGAAGATGAAAACGGAAAAATTAAACAATGGAAAACCTTTGGGTCTCAAAACTCAAATGACGGTAAGAAAGTTGAATTAGGTTTTGCTATAGCTTCTCCAATGTTGTTTTTAAGAGAGGGAAGCAGAGTATTAAGGTTATGTTTTACTTTTTCTGAAAAGATAGCTGACATAAATTTTTTTAATCAAGGAGATTATTATTTAAGTACAGAAGAAGAATGGTATCAAATACCAAAAACAAAAAAGGGTTTAAAAATTATAAAAAAAGATGATTATAACATTCATTTTGTAATCAATTTAGAGAAAACAGCTCCTGCTATAGTTTCTTTTCTTGAAAATCCAGATGGAATAAAAGCATCTTGGCCTATGTTTAAAATGAGCTATTCTAAATTTACTGATTTAGCTACTCCTTTAAATATCGCATCATTAACAATAAATGTAGCAGTAACAGAATTACAAACTTTTCAGTTATATAATGACTTTGGTCTATTAGAAGTAGAAAATCCATTTCAACCATTAGGACCAACCCCAGAAAAAAATCAGAATTTTATAATTGGAAGCGCTGAGGTATTTAGTAAACCAGTAAGAAAATTTTCAATGCAAATGGATTGGAATAATCTGCCAGAAAATTTTTACGATTATTATTATCAGTATAATAACTATTTAAGTGGTGGCTATTTATCTCCTGAGCTTGAAAAAGAATTGTCAATTATTAATAAGATAGTTTTCTTTTTTAAACACCTATTTAAAGAAGTAAAAGAAGAAGAACCTGATGTGATTTTAGAAAAAGAGGTTTTTAACGATAAGGCTTTTACAGTAGATTTTCAATTACTTCAAAATAAATTATGGCTCCCTATAAACATGAATATGTTGTTAGGATTACAAAATCTTTTTTTTCAGAACAAAGAAGATAAAGAAGTTTATTCTAATTGTTTATTCCAAGGAATACCAGAAGTAATAACTTTTGAAAAAAAGGAATTATCAGAATTCATTTGTATTAAAAATCAGCTAAAAATTGAAAGTTACTTAAGGTTACAAGATAGCTTACGTGTTTTTATTGATTTAAGCTTAGGGAATGGTTTAGAAATAAAAGATTATTTAGAAATAGAAGGATTATTTCAAATAGAATCGAGAGCTGAAATTAGTGATATTATAAAAATAAAAAATATAGATATAACGTATTTATTCGAAAATGAATCAATCATAAAATTTAGTGATGTTTTTGAAATTAATCAGTACTTAAAAGTAAAAGAATTCCTTTTAATAACTAGTCAACTTAAGATTAAAAACTTTTTAAAAATAGAAGATCATTTAAAGAATCATCAAACAATTTCTTATAAAAAAAAATCGATCCAGTTTGATTTAAATATAAGTGATGAATTACAAATTGACTCACAATTAAAAGTATGTGATTTGTTAACCTTTGATAAAGATTTGTTATTAAAAGATGCTTTTGAAAAAAATGTTGGGGATTTAATTACAGTTAAAAAAGGAATAAAAATTACTGATTTATTTAAATGGAATCAGACCCAGATAAATACAGTTAAAGATGTGTTTTTTAAAGGATCTATTTCTTATGAAAATAAATTAGATGAGAGTATTAAAATAGCAGTTTCTGGAACTATAAGAATAGCTGATGAGTTGCAATTAACAACTGTTTTATACACACACTACTCATCATTCTTTTTTGAAATACTAGAAAATAATACAAGCAAAGAAGAGTTTATAGGTACTACTTATAAAAAAATGTTTAATGAGAGTGTTTTTGGTTCCTCTGAAATTTTTGCATCACAACAAAATATAGACCCTAGTATTCAAAATAACCCATTAGAATATACAGAATCAACATCTACCGGTTTTATAAAAATGCAATTAAATAACCCAAAGGAAGGTTTTGGCTCTTTGTTGTATCCAAAAGTAGTAAGTGCTATTGCAATGTATAATGCAGAACTCTTAGCATTAATTATTAATAAAGATAAAGATTATTTGTTAGCTGAACCTGCAAACGAACCCTTTATACCAATCGTTAGCTTTTTTAAAGGTAATTATACTAGTAGTTGTACTTATGAATATAATAGTGATACAGGTACTTTTGAAAGCTTAGAAATTGATAGTTATCCTGTTGAATGTTTTTATTATACAGCATTTAAAAATTATAAAGTTTATGACAGTTCTTTAACAATAAGTAAGAATGAAAAAATAAATAATGGATTTCCTGCAATTTTACCAAAATATGAAGGAAAAGGACAATTGTTTTTAGGATTAGAAGAGGTTATAGCACCAGCAGAACTAAGTTTTTATTTTGAACTAGGTCAAGATTATACTACTACAAAAAAGGAGAAAAATGAAATCACCTACGAGTTTTTAGGAGAAAAAGGATGGCAAAAATTATCAGTGATATCAGATACTACAAATGGTTTTAGTTGCTCAGGGTTTATAACTTTTAATGTGCCAGCTGAAATTACAAGTATTCATTATACAATGCCAAATGATAAATATTGGATTTCTATAAGTGTAAACAATAATCCAGATTGGTATGCACAAACTACTTTTTTAAAAACAAATGGTTTTAAACTACAAAGAACAGGTGTTACTTTCAAAACATCACCTATAAAACCCCAAATTAAGGCAAATATTATTGAAAGTCCTTATGAAGCTATTCCAGAAATAGCAACTGTTATCCAGCCTTTTTCTTCTTTTGGAGGAAGAGCAGCCGAAACAGAAAGGGATATGAATAAACGAGTGAGTATACGTTTAAAAACGAAGGATAGAGTAGTAACGAGTCAAGATTATTATAGAGTTATTACAGAAACATTTACAGAAATATATTACGCAAAAATATTTTATAATAGAAAGTCAAAAAAAACAGAAGTATATGTAGTTCAAAAAAAAGAAAGTTGGAAAGATTCGAATGCTTTTTTACCAGTCATTGATGAATGTTTAAAACAACAAGTGAAAAGTTATCTTATAAAAAGAGCTTCAAGTTTCGCAAATATCGAAGTGAATAATTTTAATATGACTTATGTTAAAGTTATAGGAGAAATAAAAATAGCTAAAGGATATAAACGAGATGGTGTACTTAAAGATATAAATGAAGGAATTACTATTTATTTATCTCCATGGATTAAAACTTTACAAGCACAAATTCAAATAGATACAGGGGTAAGCGTAACTCAAATTTCAGAATTTATAAAAAGTTATAAGAGCATTAAAAGTATTGAGTTTTTAAAACTTTATTTAGGTAAAAAAAACGAAAATACTAGAGAAATAACCTATTGTGGACCTTTTCAATCTATAAAACCATCTGATCTTAAACCTTCAGTTTTATTAGTTCCTGCTCTAAATAATTATTTTGGACCTACTCCAGATACTTATTCAGTTCCTTGTCTAAATAATAATACAATAAAATATTTAGGGTAATGGAAGAATTAAATTATATAGAAAATACAACATTACCTATAGAGCTTAACTATGAGGAACTTAAAGACAAAGCACTGTCTTATATTCAAAGGAATAATGATAGTACATGGACTAATTTAAATCCGAGTGATCCAGGGGTGACGATTCTTGATCAATTATGTTTAGCATTTACTGAACTGGGATACTGTAATAATTTTCCAATAAAAGACATTCTAACCAATAAAGAAGGGCAGTTAGAGCTTAATAACCAATTTTACTTACCAGAAGACATATTAACTACATCTCCAATAACTATTGAAGATTTCAGAAAGTATGTGGTAGATAATGTTAAAGAGGTTATTAATGTACAAATTATTCCTATAACAAGTGATTCTTTGTTATTTGATGGTGTGTATATGGTGGAAGTATTAATTGATCCTAAGATAGATAAAGACAAGAGAATTAAAATAACACAAGTTAAAAATGGAGAAGAAGAAGTTTGTATAAAAAAGCAATCAACTATTATTTTAGATAACACTTTTTTTGTACTAAACTCTTGTAGAAACTTAGGTGAATTGTTTCTGTATCCATCTTATTTAATTAATAAAAATTGTATAGTACACGGACAATTAGAAATTGAAAATGGATTTGATTTAACAACTGTTTTAGTAGCTATTAAATATGCTATTAATAATTATGTATTCCCTGAATTAATTCAAACAGGATATAGAGAGTTAATTATAGAAGGTGAAACTATAGATACTGTTTTTAATGGACCCAAACTCAAAAACGGTTGGATTGCAGAAGCAGATATGGAAGCTAAACGTAATCTGGTTAAAGCTTATGAAATTACAGAAGTTATACAATCTATTGAAGGAGTATTATCAATCACGGATGTTTCTTTTAATAATCTAAATGACTTTGAAGTTATTTCAAAATCAGAAGAAATTTTAGTGTTCAATTTTGAAAAAAAAGAAAATAATACACTCCAAATTTATAGTAATGGAATGTCATTAAATGCAGGAATAAATAATGCTATAATAGAAGAATTATCAGTATTAGAACAGCCTATAGGACAAATTAGTAAGGTTACTACAACTAAAATGTTTCCTAATGTGCCTCAAGGAAAATATAGAGATATAAGTACGTATTACTCTATACAAAATACATTTCCAGATGCTTATGCCGTAGGAAGTGAAGGGGTAAGTTCTAATGCTACAACTTTTCAAATAGCGCAATCTAGACAGTTAAAAGGGTATTTAACATTATTTGATCAAGTATTAACAAATCAATTTATGCAACTAGCAAATGTAGGAGGTTTGTTTTCATTTGCTAATTCTGTTACTGGCGACCCTACAGATGAGCAGCAATTTTACAGTTTAGAAACAATTTCCGAAAAATCAAATCCTAAATATCCAGCACCTTACTTATGTTTTTCTCCTACTTATTATTATCAATCATTGTATAAAGAAGTACCTAATATACGCCCTTTGTTAAGAAATTTTAAAAAGCATGAATTTAGCTATGAAATTCAACCAATTGAAAAAAAGATATATGATGGTTGGGCAAACTATAAAAGTGATCCTTACAATTCATATATATGGGGTTTGCTTTCTTTTATGGAAGATGAAGAAGTAAATCTTGATAGAAGAAACAATATTTTAAATCACTTATTGGCACGTCATGGTGAGTCTCCAGTGGTTATAGATACTATTATTGAAGGAACTGTATATTCAGGAAATTCACAAAAAGATAAAGTAATTATTAAAAGTTTGTATTTACAGAATTTAGGATTACTGTCTTATTACCGTACTAAAGCATATAATTTTATAGGAGCAACACCATTAAAAATTACTTGCAAGGATTTTTGTAAAACAGCACAAAATGAAAATAAAATTATTGATGACTTTTGTAAAGATACAGTAGTTAAAGAAGAAGGATTTTGTGAAGAATTAATCAAAGTAATAATAAAAGAAGAGAGAAAAAAATGGGTTCAAGGAAATCAAAAAGATTTCATTTTTAATACATTAAAAGTCGATAAAGAACAGCGTATTACTACTTCAGACTTTATTAATTATGCAGCAGTTGAGTTAAAATTAAATTTACTTTTTGTATTAAATACATATTATCAAGATTATTTGATAACGAATGATGATGCTCTTGCATATTGGTTAATAACACAACGTAAAGGTTTTTTATGCATTGAAAGCCAGTTGTTAAAAGAGTCAGCAGATTATGAAATAATAATTTCCGAAGGAACGGAAGGAGAGTTTTTTTGGAGAAGTACTAAAAAAATTACTTATGATGATATTATTCGTATCGAAGAAGATCTTAAAAAACATGAAGGTTTCAAGAATGTAAAAAAGAAGTATTCTTTTATAAAAGGAGATGGGAAATATAAAAAAGAGAATTTTAAAACCATTGAAGACTCTTCATATTCATGGTTTATTAAAATATCATGTGGAGCAGGGAAATATAAAAAAATAGCTTATCCATTTCTTAATAATACGTTGGTTTTTATTTTTCCCAAATTTTTTGAAGGCACTAACTGGTTTAAAACTCCTGGTTTTGAAGGGAAGTTAGATTATTTTTTAGAAAATGAATTACCAGTACAGGTAGAATATAAAATTTTTTATAAAGAAGGAAAGGATCTTAAGGATGTAATTATAGCCTATAGTAACTGGTATAATAGTTTACGATTTAATCAAAAACAAGGAACATTACATGGACTAGGTTTAGCACAGAATGCTCAAAAGTTGGTTGAAATAATTATTAATTTTAATGAGCATAGCTATGATTAATCAAAATAACCATATCGTAGCACGATGTTATTGGAATACTACTTTCGATGCAAAAGAAAATGGAATAGAACTTCAAAATAAATTGAGTCACTGGAGCGAACATCATATGCCTAGGGAAATTGATGCTGTTTTTAATAGTATATGTCCAAAAGAACAAACAATAAAAATAAAAACATTAGAACTTGATTTAGGGAGTATAAATTACGAGAATTTAACAGAAGACTTAGGAATTAAATTAAGAGCACAGCTTCAACTTCTGCTTAGTGATATAATTATGTATCCTAATAAACATGGGCAAAGTATTGAGATTTTAAGAGAAGGGAATTCTCACCTTAATATGTTAAAATATTTTTTGTTGCAAGGTGTTATGCCATGGGATTATCAAGAAATAAAGGGGACTATTAATCAGGTTGTTGATAATCAATTGTCTAATAACAGACATGAGGTTATTGAAATGATTCAATCTATAGGAATAGAAGAATATGTAAGACGTAGAATAGCTTGGCAATTAAAAGAACCAAATATTAAACGAATTATAGAGAGTATAGAAAGAAGTAACCTTAATTATATTATAGATTTTTCAGAAGAATTTGTTAAGATTCAAGAACGAGAGACAATTGTTAAAACTGGAATTCATGATTTTAAGAAAAATCTGTGGTTTTGGATTTTAAACTATCTATTTGTTGAACGTGGTACAATGTTTAATAAAATTGATTTTGTAAGAAGTAATATTCAACAAATGGCAAATCATTTTAATATTGAATATAGTGAACTCTTTAAATTGATAGAAGATGCAGTACATAAAGTACATGAAAACTCGTATGTAAAAACAAATTTTATTCTTATACTTTCTATTTTATCACAAAGACAATCAAGTCTTTTAAGTACAAAGTTTTCAAGTGAAAAACAATTAGAGAAAAATTGGGAGTTGTTGCAATACTTTTTTAAATCATCAAAAAATAGAACTACAACATATCAAAAAAAACGATTTGGAGAATTAATAGAAAGCTTATCAGTTGTATCACCTTCAAAATTTAAAAATAGAGTAAACTCTATAGAAAATAAAGTGCAAACCTGGATGTCTATAAGTCAAGATCTAGAAGAATCAGCACTTAAAATTCTTCTCCATACATTATCACCAGTTAAAGCAACAAAAATATTTAATCAAGTAGCATCAATAAAGAAACTTGAACTACAAAAGCATTTTAATCTTAAAGAAAATTGGATACTAGGAAAAAGTTTTCAGTTTTTAAAACAGCATGATACTGAAATATATTCAAATACAATTTTTATAGATTTTGTACTTAAAGAAATAAGTATTTCTCAAAAAATATCAAAAACAAAAGTATTAGAAAAAGTAGTTTATGCTAAAGTTCTAAGCTCTCAAAAAAGTATAAAAACTGTAGGCTTTTTTAAGCATCTAAAACAATTGTATGCTGAAGAAATGAAAGAGAAATCAATTCTTTTTTCAAAAGAACGATTACTTATAATACTCAATCAATTAAAGAATACTTCATTAAAACTAGATTCAGTACTTCTTGAAAATTATTATGAAACAATTCGATTATGGACTATAGAGAGCCCTAGAGAAGTTTGGAATGTTTTGGTGAGATTTCAAGACAAACAATATATTCAAAAAATAGTGCCAACTATATTTAATGAAAAAAGAATACAAAAAGTAGTACTAAAAAAGGTATTTCCTAAGTATTATGAATTAATAAAAGAACTGGAAATAATAATAGATACTATTAGTGATACTAAAATAGAAAATGATGAAGTTTTAAGGAGGTTTAAAAACTCATTATTAATTGAGGGCATTAGTGTATTAGTTTTTAATAAAAACCTAAATCTAAAATCATTTATAAGCTTACTGTTAGTGAAGTTTAAGGTAGATAATAGAGGAGATAATACATTAAATCATAAAAAAAATATTCAATATATAATTGAAAAATTAAACAACAAAAAGAAAAATAATTTAGAGTTTGAAGATGAAGCGTTAAAATATATTATAGCTGAAAATGTTGAACTTACTGAGTTAGATACTATTCTTAAATATGTTGACCAACATAAGAACAAGCAAAATGAAGTTGCTGAAATTTTAGGGAAACTGGTACATGAGAAGAAATTTAGAACTTCTGAATTTGTTAAAAATGAAAAAATAATAAGTAATTATTTATTATTTGAAGGATACAGTTTACAACAAGAGTTTATTAATATATATGCTAAGAAAAATAATTTTTTAGTTAAAAAATATACTTCTGTAGAAGTTGAAAAAATAATTGTTGATGGGTTTTGGCAATGTATAGCTGAGTATTCAAACTATAGAGGAAATAAAACGAAGTTTAAGGAACTTTTAAAAAGGGTAATGACTTATTATTTTGAAGATCCTAAAAAGGAGAGAAGAACTAAGTCTAAAGTTATATTTAATACAAAAAACTCTAAAATAGAGAAACCTAAAAGAGTATTAAATACTATTTCTATAATAGAATTGATTGGGTATCTAAAAGAAGGGATTGAGCAGAATAAGGATCAAATAAAAGTTAAAGGAAAACAAATCACTTTTAAAGAATTATTTTATCTAGGATTAGAAGAGGCACCTCAAGAAATTCGAGTTTTATTAAAAAAAATATCATTTTCTAAACAACTAGTTAATGTATTGAAATCTGCAATTCCTTTTCAGCAATTTATAGCTCTTATAGCAAAAGATAAATTAAGTAGTAAATTAAATTTAATTTCAAGAGGAATAGAATCATTATACACATTAGTAAGTCAAATAGGAGGTAAGTCATTAATAGGAAAAGTAGAAGATAAATTCTGGAAATATTCAATTAAGTTCATTCAATCAAAAGCAGTTCGTACTAAAGAGTTAATATACTTAACTGATGTTGTATTAGATGAGTTTTCTAAATTATCAACTATAAATACAGCAACTGTTTTAAATCATATTAAAAATGAAAAGAGTACTGTTCCTGCAGTTCTAAAAGAAATATTAATTACAAAGAGTACCACTTTTGAATTGTTAATTACTGATAATGATAGTGTAGTAGGGGATAGTTCTAAAGAATTGAAACTGTGTTATAAGAAAGGAAAACTAGAAAATTTATGTGAATCATTAGTGTTAGATTTTAAAATACCTTCATGGTTTATACATTCTAAAAGTATAACAAATAAAATATTAATAAGTGAAATTTTAGAAGAACATCCTTTACAAATACTTTCTGTATTGCGTAAAAACAATATCTCTAATACACAAGTCGTAAAGTTATCTAAACAAATACATATATCTCAACTTTTTAAAGTTTTAAGTCAATTATATCCAGGAGAAAAAAATCAATTCACAATAATTGAAAAACTTTATAAAACAATAAAAAACATCTCTTTAAAAGGGATGACTCCAGAAATGATTCAAAATATTCTATTCGAGAAATTGATTAGATCTTGGGTGAGTTCTAATTGGAAATTGATACATGTTTCTTCAATTTGGAAGGAATTGTTATGGGAAATAAGTGCTAAAAGAAACATTGAAGAGAACAGTTTTTTTAAAGCTTTTGAAGCTGTGAAAAATCATTTACCACTTTCATTGCAAATTACATATGATAGCTTAACTAAAGAAAAAGAATCAACAAATAAGAACAAAAGTAACCAAGAACACAAAAACATGAAATTACAAAAAGAAAGTTTATTAAATGCAGGCGTAGCAGTTCCAAATGCAGGAATAGTACTGTTAAATAGCTATTTTTTAACGCTATTAGAGCGTTTAGATTTAGTTAAAAATAAACAGTTTATATCTAATGAAGCTCGCTTAGACGCAGTCCATTATTTACAATACCTAGTTACTGGGATGACTGAAACAGAAGAATCATTACTAGTCTTAAATAAGTTGTTATGTGGTATAGAACTTCACCAGCCTATAAAAGAAGGTATAGAAATTTCAAAAGAAGATGAAAACTTAATTAATGGATTAATAAAATCTGCAATAGGATATTGGAGTGCAATAGGAAATACATCAATAAATGGTTTTAGAGGAAATTGGTTGGTACGTAATGGTATTTTAAGTGAAGAAGAAGAACATTGGACTTTAACAGTAGAAAAAAGACCTTATGATGTATTAATGATAAAATCACCTTTTTCTTTTTCTATCATAAAATTGCCATGGATGGTAAAACCATTACATGTAACGTGGCCGTTTTAAGAAGGAAAGTAAATGTTAAAAAGTAGAGTTAACCAAATAAATAATACAACTAACCATGCACTCACAGGAGTGATAAAATAAATAATAATTAAAACTAATTTTTATGAATTCTTACAATGAAAATTTGCACACCAGCGTTTTAGAAACGCTAAGTGAGCAAGAGTTAAAATTACAAAAATCGAAATCAAATTTAGATGCGTCTATGTTTTCGTTATACTATGCCGAAGGAGCTCGTATTTCTGCTGCGGAAGAATTAATTATAGCAAATAATAATTATAAATTTCAACAAGAAATTTTAGAGCAAGCGGTTATAGATAGTGACTTATCTACCAATGTTTTATCTTCAGTTAATTTAGCAAATACATTTATACCAGAAACCGTAAAAAACACTTCTGTAGCAGCAGCAAATGTTCAAATTGCAGCCAATGCTATTTTAAAGTTAGCAAGTGATGTAGGAAGTATTTTTAGTATTGTTAATGCAGCTGACTTTGACACTGAAATTTACGATCAAAGTAAATATGCTAATGATTTAATGAATGGAAGTTCTCCTATAAAAAAAGGAACTGCATATTTAGCAGAAAAAACCTCGCAATTAAGTATGGAAGCTTCCGCAGATGTAGCAGAAGTACCCGTTTCAAGTTTAGCAGAAAAAACAACATCAACTGATACGTCAATAAAAGGTTTATTAGAGGTTGTTAATACTGATTTTAATACAGCTTCAACTGCTGTAATGACAGATACAGAGGCTTTAGCTACAGCAAATTCTGCAGAAAAAAAAGCTGAAGGAACACTTGAAGACACCGGAGTTGTTTATAAGTCTACTCAAAATGCTTATGAGTTAAGTAATAAACAATTAAACTTAGACTTAAAAGTAACGATACCAATAGAAGAAGGAAGACCAACAAACTATAAAGTAAGTTTTAATAACTATAAAAGTCCGTTTGAAGATAGTAAAGAAAAAGGTGTTAGTACGGGTAGTAATGAAGAAGGATATCCTGTAAAGAGTTATTACATTTTTTTAGTAAAAAATAAAGACAAAGAATTTTTCTCATTATCTGATGCCGAAGGATTAATTACAGAAGACAAAGAGAAAGAGTTATATATAAAAATACCAAGTGTTTTTCCAGTAAAGCCAAAGAAAAACTATTTATATGAAGAAACAATTAGCATTCGACCAGAATTAATTGACATAGAAGAGGATGCTTCAGAATTAAAAAAAGACAAAGAAAATAAAGGTCCAAAACAAAAATATTTAAGAGATGTTAATGGTGCTGATATTAAAATAGGAGAAAACTATGTCGTATCTGTTTTAGCTGTTTTTGATAATGGTTACAAAAAAATAATTAACACTTTTGATGATTATTTAACAGTACCTTCAGCATGTTTTACTTTAAAAAACAGATTAACTGCGGCAAAAAAAATAGCAGTTGATAATAATAAAATGACTTTTACATCAAAAGAAAATACTGATTTTAATGTAGAATACCGTTGTATATTCTTATTGTTTAACCCTAACCTAACAAAAGGATTATTAACAGTAAATGAACTAGAAAAGTTAGAAAAAGCAGCAAGTGAATTAGATGAATATTACAAAAAAAATAAAGAAAAACAAGATCTAAAACTATTACTGGAACAGATAAAATCAAAGATATCTATTTCAATAAGAAGTGAAAAAGAAGAATCAACGAATACCATATTAGCAACTTTAGAAAAAGAAAAAAAAGAGTTAATAGATAAACTTAAAAAAGTTGAAGAAGAAATTAGTAAACTAGAAAAAGACTTAAAAAAACCAGGTTTTTTCTTCAATTATACAATTGCAAAAGGATTAGAAGTAGAAAGTTATGGTATTGCAACAGGTCCTACAGCTGCTTCAAAGAAGTATACTTTTGATATTAATGTAACAACAACAGATAGTTTTGGTAATAGTTTAATAGCTGGTAGTGATTATATACCGGTTGTATTGACAATGCCAAAAAAGAAAGATGAAGAAGCTCAATTTATAGGAGCTCTATCAAACATTCAAGAAACATCAGTATTTCAATATACAATTAAAAAAAAATAAAATATTATGACAACGCTTACTTTAAATAAAAAATACGGAATAACCGAAAAGAAAAAGGCTGAATTAGATGCTTTATCTAATGAAGTTTTAATAGCTCAAAATGAAGTTGAACAATTACAAGCAATTGTAAATTCTTTAACTGAAAAATCAAATAATTTAGAATCTTTATTGGCGGTTGATACGCAAAATAAAAATACAGCATTAGCTAATAAAGAATCGTTAAATCAAATTATAGATAATATATTAGGTGTACTTATAAACTCTAAAATAACTTTTAAGGGTATTTTAAAATCTGATGTAAAAATAAAAGAAGTAGCACAAAGCATTGAGGTAGTAGTTAACAAGCTGATTTATTCGGCTGAAGTAGTTAATAAATTATCAAATCTAGTAATACGTAAAAAAGCACAAAACCCATTAATATCTGATGAATTAGTTACTATGGTAACCAATGCAGGTACCAGTGCAAATAATGCAGTAACACTTACACTTACGGCTTTAAATTCAGTTATAGCATCTCAAACAACGACCATAGAATCTCAAGGTGTAATGTCTTTAGAATTTTTACAAGCTATTCGTTTATTTGAATTTATTACAGGGTATGTTTTAGAACATAAAAACGATGAAGAAATAAATTCATTTATTAACAGGCTTTATGATTATAAAAAGGAAATTATGAATGCTACTTCATTTTCAGATGAAGCTAATTTAACATCATTAATTTATTTAGCATATGATAATGCAGTTGTAAAATATAACAGCACTTTAAGAGCAAATAAGAAAGCTTCAGAGCAATTAAACGAAGCTGAAACAAGGTTAAGCAAAGCAACTATAAAATTAAATTCTTTAGAAGCAGGTTTAGCAGCAGCCAATGCAGCAGCATTAGCTTCTTAAAATAAAAAAAGAGATTGTTTAAATTTAACTAAAACATTCATTTTAAACAATCTCTTTTTTATTAACGTATTTAAATAAGTTAGTTATGTATACTCATAAAAATGAAAATAAAGCACATCAAGCGGCAGCTAATTTAATACAACCAAAAAGCACAAAAAAAAATCCTTTTCAATTAATAGATAATAGAAAAAGTAATAAAAATATAGTACAACGAGTAGATAGTGACGATGAAGGATATGAAGGAGATTCTGAAGATGAAGAAATGAATATAGAAGAATCTGACGGCGAAACTTACGAGCCAGAATCTGATGATGGTTATATTGATCCTGAAGAAATTTATAGAGCTCCTGGTACATCTTATAGAGGTTCTCGTTCATTCTATACAGGTAAACATAGAGATACTAGAAAAAGTTTGATGGAAAGACAAACAGATTCCAGTGGGAAATTACATTCAGGTTTTGATGGTAAAGGAGAAGTTGTTAAACTTGATAGTAAGGGAAGAGAAATTAGAAAACATAAAACCAAAGGAGCAAAAAACAAACAACCAGATATAGATCATATGATTGATTTTGTAGCAATTGATGATGAAGTAGATAAATATGATGAAAGTGACATGTCGTCTGATGAAACCGAAGAGTACAAAAACTTTTTATATAACGATGAAAGTAATTTAGAGATTCTATCAAAAAATGAACACAAGGGTAAAAAGAGATATACAAGAGATACTGTGACGAAAACTATAAGGAAAAAAGCTAAAAAAATGGTTAAAGCAAAAAGAGTAGATTTTAAAGCAAGCCCTGATGCTAAAAGAAGGCTTGCTATGCGAAGAAAATTATCAAGAAAGAAAAAGTTAAAACTATAAAAGATGGAAAATATTACTAAAAAATTTTATACAGATTTTTATAATAGAACCAATGGTTTTATTCCATCTAAACCATTAAATCAAAATATATTTCCGGGTGATTTTTTTCAAATTCAAAAAGGAGAAGTGGTTGTTTTAGGAAATATATTTAAAAACAATGTAGTAGATCTAGATGAAGTGGTTTTTGAATATGGAGTAAAACAAAACGAGTATAATTGGAATTTTAGTAATGGTGTAACCAAACCTTATGCAGGTAGAGATACAGGGCAAAATATTATTGAAGGTAACTTTGGTTATAGTAAACAAATATTAGCATTTAAAGAATTTGGAAGCTTCTTCTTTACTAGTAATAATCCAGAATCTATAAAAATAGCTAACTGGAGTACAATTGCAGATGAGCTTATTATTAAGCTAACACAAGTTTTATATTCTTTTAGAGAAGTATATGTAGTAACAGAAAGTGTAACTACTGCAAATTGGAGTTTGGTTATTTCAGGATCAGATAAAGGAGAATTAGAAATAGCATCTGAAACAGAAAGTGCTGGCTTAATAGAATTATTCGGACAAGCAAATTCAAAAACTATTCAGGCAAGAGATATAGAGTTTTATCAAAAAGAAGAAAAAAAGCGCCCATGTTTTTTTAAAGCCAAAAAATTAATTGTACAACCAGAAAAATTGGAAGTATTTATAAGTGAATTAATAACAGCAAGAACTGGGGTTATTGATTGGGCTAATAACTTTTTTAAATACGATTATAAGTCTGAACAGGTATATGCGCCTAATCAATCAGCTTATAATTCTCAAACTTGTGTTTTAGATATGTTACAAGCCAATCAATTAACACCTAACACGGCATTACAATATTTTAAATGGGCAAATGCGAATTTAGATGATATAGCAAAAATGTTTGTAAACTATGCATACTAATGTAAACATACAGTTTTTATATAATGAAATATATTGGTTACAAGAGGTAATTCATAATGTGATAAGTACGTATTTAGAGCATGAAGGAGAGCGACCACATTGGACTGAAATTCCGTTACCAGATATACTAGAGGAAGATACCGTATATGCTGAATGCATTAAAAAGTGGAAATTAAATATATACGAACGATTAGCAATTGTATTGGCGTTAACGCCTCAATTAAAACCTGAAGTGCTAGATGTTTTTTTCGGAAGAAATAAAATATATGACCGAGGATTTACTGAATTTGGAGGCGTACTAGATAAAAATCATAGTGGCTTTTTACCTACAGGACAAACGTTACTGTTTTTAGTAGCTACAATAGATCCTCATTTGAGAAAAGAAGTATTAGCTATTTTTAGTAAAGAAAGTATTCTTATTAAAGAACAAGTACTTTTTATAGAAGAAACAGAAAGTTTTATTCCCAAATACAATGGAATTTTAAGTCTTAGTGATCGATGGTTTCATTATTTTTTACTAGGAGAAAAACCAAAATTAGAGCATAGTAGTACATTTCCAGCAGAAAAAATTACTACTCATTTAGAGTGGGAAGATGTTGTTTTAAATGATTTAGTAATGGATCAAGTACTAGAGTTAAGCGCATGGTTACAACATGGTACTACATTAATGAATGATTGGAAGTTATTTAAAAAAATAAAGCCAGGATATCGATCTTTATTTTATGGACCTCCAGGAACAGGAAAAACCTTAACAGTTTCTTTATTAGGAAAAGTATCAAAACGAGAAGTGTATCGAGTAGACTTATCTATGATTACTTCTAAATATATTGGAGAAACAGAAAAAAATCTTTCCAGAATTTTTGATATTGCTCAGTATAAAGATTGGATTTTATTTTTTGATGAAGCAGATGCATTGTTTGGTAAACGTACTGAAGCTAATAGTTCAAATGACCGACATGCAAATCAGCAAACATCATATTTACTACAGCGTATTGAAGATTTTCCAGGAGTAGTAATTCTAGCGTCCAACTTAAAAGGAAATATGGATGCCGCTTTTACAAGAAGGTTTCAATCCATGATTCATTTTAGCATGCCAGAAGTTAATGAGCGTTATCAATTATGGGAAAAAGCTTTTTCAGGAAAATGTACACTTCATCCAGATATAGATGTATGGAAAGTAGCGGAAGAGTATGAATTAGCAGGAGGCGCAATAATTAATGTATTACGTTTTTGTGCCTTGGCAGCTATTACAAGAAATGATACTGTAGTTACTAAAGAAGAATTATTAGAAGGTATTCGTAAAGAATTTAAGAAAGAAAATAAAACGATTTCTACTTTCTAAAGTACGGCATTATAAGAACAGTTTACAAAGTGAGGTAATCTTTAGGTTTTAATAAGTGTTTAACAGATTGTTTTACTCATAATGACATTGTCATAACAAAAGGAATTTATGAAATGAAGTGGTCTTTAGATTAAGAAAAGTATTGAAAACTATGATTTTAAAAATAACTAATTAAAAAAATGAATGAAACTAAATTAGTCAGGAAATCTAAAAGTGTATATCATTTCGTTTTAGTAACAAAGTCATGGGGAAAAGAGATTCCTTTAAACTGGCAACACATTATTATTGCTGAAGCACTTAATTATTGTGTTATAAAAGAAGGATTAATAATAAAAGGTTATTGGTTAAAAGAAAGACGGTTGTATTTAATTATAGAAAGTAAATCAGGTGAATTAAATCATGTTTTAAATGTTTTTTCAAAACAAATTTTAAAAGAGATTCATGGATATAAAAAATTAAATAATGAATTTTTAGCTTCAGATATTAATTCAATTATTTTTAATGAGCTTTTTTACAAATTCCCGTTATACAATCAGTATATCATAAAGCTAATAACAGGTGAGAAAGTAGTGTTCCCTTACTATAACCCGCATTTAGTTCGATTAAAAGATGAGATAAATAATTACAATTATTGTTCTGCTATAGATTATAGTGGAGCAATTGGACCTGTAATAGTAAAAACAAACTGAAAAAATAAAAAGGTTTGAGATATGTATGAAGAAGTAAATAAGCCAAAAGAAAATAAAACCAGGGCGGTTGCTAACTCAGTAATTCAGAATAAGAGTATTGGGGAGAAGATGGTAGCGTTGGTGGATAACCGATCAGGGAGTGTTGCGCAAAGGCAATTACTAAGAAGAATGAATTTTGAAGAAAATACAGAGAAAATTGGAAATAAAACTCAAGTAGGAATAAAGGAAAATACATCACTACAATTAAAACAGACCAAAGCTAATAAAGTACCAAAAAATATTACATCTAGTAACAGACAGGTATATCAATTAGCCAAGGGAATTACACCAGTAATAAAAATGAATACTCGAAGTATGACTAAAGCTAATCAAGTAATACATAAACCAAAATTTAAAACATACAGTCATCGCAAGGATCCTTCATTAATTCCATATCTAACAAATAAGGAAACAATTATTAGAGAAGACGCTGTAAAAAAACAACGACAAAAACAACAATCATTACTAAAAATAAGAGTTGCCGCAAAGAAAATGAAGAATACAACAATGGGGCAAGGCTTTCACGAGATACTTCCCACTTCAGAAGGAACAAAAGTATCCAAAATAACAGATGATAAGATGCGAGATGTTGCTGCTCAGATTCAATCAGGTATGAGAACTACTCCTGCATTGACACCATTAGTGAATCCTAAAGGAGGAACCAGCGGGCATACAGGAACGTATGTAGATCCAAAAAAAACAACAGCATCTCAATATACTAATGGGCAAGCAGGAGCGCATGATGAGTTAAGAAAAGCTTTTGAAGAAGGATTAAAAACAAAAGATGAAGACTTACTCTTTCAGTATATGTTGCAAGGGAATTTAGATACCACACCTCCAGGTATCGATATGATTAGAGATACCAATTTGCAAGGGAAAATACCTAATTTACAAGATGTAACAAATATCACCGAGTTTGCTAGGATACACAATAAAAATAGAGAAAAAGCAAAAGACAGAGCAAGAACGATTTGGGAAAAATTACCAGCGGCAAGTAGAAGTAAAGCCCGTGAACCTTCTCCTGAGAGAGAGCCTATAGATCAATTTGGAAAAGGAGGTGAATATTCAAAGAAAAAACAAAAACGATCACGCTCTCCCGAACCTACTTTTCCAGCAACAGACAAGTATGCACATAAAGCAGCTTGGTCAACTGAATCGATGAGGTTAGATACTTTTAAGTAAGAAAAAGAGTGTTTAGTTTCACAAAATCAGTTGAATTATAGAGGTAAGACAAAGAAGAAGATTCAAAATATGACGAGTTTAAATTAGTCCCGTTAGCCCCAAATATTTTTGAGTGTCGTATCTGATGAAAAGAATAGTAAATGTAATAATAAAGTAAGTTCATAATAACTACTAAAAAAAATAAAAAGCTTTAAGATATGTATGAACAAGTAATGAAACCAAAAGAAAATAAAAGCCCGGAGGTTGTTAATTCTATTACACAGAAGAAAAGTAATGAAAAAGCAAGTTTTGAATTTGTGGATAATCGCCAGGAATCTATTCAAATGAGAAAAGCACAAGATACAATTGATCCAGTTGTGAATACTGAAAAAGTAACACAGTTGAATAGAGATAAAGGCGGACGGAGAGGTAAGAAAAATAGACGTAAGAAAGAACATGATTTAAAAAAACAGAAAGGAAGTACTGATGTATACGAAGAACGCCTTGAAGCTAAATTAAAAGCACAGAGAAAAAAGGGATACCACGAGCGAAGTACCCGGAAGCAAGCTGGTAAATCTGCGGGACCAATTGATGTTTTAGGAGAGAGTGTTACTACTAACCCCTTTAGCTCGAGGGAAATTGAGAAATTTCCAATGAAGGGTGAGATTAATCCATCACGAGTAAGGACAGCTCAAAGTGGAGCTCAGGAGCATTTCTCCGATGGTCGTTCTATTGCTAGTACAGCTCATGAACTTCGAAACCCCAAAGATGATACAGATGTTCCTGGAATCAAAGTAGTTGAATCAGGGGGGGAACTCTACTCGCTAGATCATCGGCGTTTGGTCGCCTACCGCAAGAGTGGAAAATTAGCTCCCTATGAGATGTCAGATAATGAAAAAGATTTACTTAGGAAAAAGTCTACAAAAGACAATGGTATGTCAATGAAGATTGTAGCATCAGAGCGTATTCCTATGAGCGGTTACGATATGACAGATTTGTCAGATCATGGTGAGGAAGAGGAAGATTTCTTCGAGGATGAATATGAAATGGAAGATGAAAGTCAGGACATGGAAGACTTCTCCGATGATTATGATTCAATTTAAAGTTTTCCTAAAATCATTAAAACGTTTTTTAGCTCTAGTATTATAGGCAAGTGAAATAGCCTATAACATTGATTAAAGAAAATTAAAAGACTCAAAATATGTATAAACAAATAGAGAAATCAAAAGAGAGTAAAAGTAGAACGGTTTCTAATTCAGTTGTTCAGAAAAAAAATAATTAAGAGCAAGGTTCTGGGTTTGTGGATAATCGGCCTGATACCAATTCGGATATATAATGATTGTAAATAAATACATTTTAATTTTCGCTAGTTCAAGGCGTCAAATTTTAACATAGCCTTAGTTATATTAAAATTTTAGAACGAAGAAATAGTAGAAAAGTAAACTTATTTTAACGAGCATAGTATATCCGAATTGGTATGAGACTGTAACACAAAGGGAAATATTAGAAGCGGCACACAATAAATCTCAAATTACTCAATTCCAAATCAAGGATAATTATGACACAATTCAAAGATGGACATTCGACAAAGATAGAAATGAACTCTCAGGTTCAAAGCCACCACAAGTAAGAGATATTTTACGGCTTTGCAAGGGGAGTTTTGGAAGGGTTGGATCGTTATTTACTAACAAAAAAACGAATGTATTTAATTGTAATAAGTGAATCGCACAGTATAAAACATGTTCTAAATGTATTTGCAAAAGGTATTTATACTTATGAAAATAGTTTCGGAAAATAGATGAAGGTGTTGGAAGAATCAAGCACCTTTAATAAATTGGTTATTCAATATCCTCTATACAATCTGTATATCATAAAATTAATTACAGGTAAATATAGCCTTATACCAATCCACATGTTACTACATTAGAAAAAATGATTCACGATTATAAGTATTGTTCAGCAATAGATTATAGTGGAGCAATTGGACCTGTAATTGTACAAACGCATTAAAAATTAATATCATGGAATATAAAAAATCAAAAGTAGTTCAACAAAAAAGCAATAATTATAAAGGAGTAGGTAAAGGGGCGTTGCAATTAAAAGATAACCGTTCAAAAGCATTAACTTCTAAAAAAACAACTCAATTAAAGGGGTTAGATGAAGAGGAAGATTTACAATTAAAAGCAGACACTACCCAAAAAATGGGATTAGAAGAAAAAGATGAACTACCTATCTAAATAAGTTGCAGGAAGGTAGTTTACTGATATATAGATATGAATGGCTTCTGATGTAAAGTGAGAAACAGAAAAAACAAGTATAAAATGTATAACAATTGAGTTAAAAAGCGATGTTTTTTTAGTTCAATTATTATAAGCGAATAGAGAATAACTTAAAAAGTAAATTATGAATATTCATACTAATAAAGCGAAAGAAAGTAAAAGTCAATCAACTTCTAATGCAAACATTCAACTCAAAAATAGTAATGAGGCTACCTTTCAGTTTGTAGATAATAGACCAGAAGCAGTTGTTCAACAAAAACTACAAGAACAATCCATTCAAAAAAAAGAAAATAACACAGGTTTACCTGATGCTTTAAAATCAGGAATGGAGAATTTATCAGGCATGAGTTTAGATCATGTTAAAGTACATCGAAATTCATCGAAACCAGTAGCTGTACAAGCGCATGCATATGCTCAAGGCAGTGATATTCATTTAGCAGCTGGACAAGAAAAACATTTACCTCACGAATTAAGTCATGTAGTACAACAAGCCCAAGGAAGAGTACAACCAACTACTTTGGTAAATGGTGTGGCAGTGAATGATAATGAAGGTTTGGAAAATGAAGCGGATGTAATGGGAAGTAAGGCATTACAAATGAAGTCTGAAGAAGGTAAAAATATTGAGGTAGCTAATTCCATAGTTCAGAAAAAAAGTAATAAGAAACAAGGTTTTGAAGTTATGGATAATCAATCAAATCGAGGTTCTAATATGGTACTACAAGCTATGAATACGGAAGTAGTACAAATGGAAGGTGGAGACAAAGTTGAGGGGCATAAACATTCGAACCCTTATGATTCAGAAGAAGAAAAACTAAAATATGATCTTTTTGAGAAAGATTGGAAGGATAATGAATCAATGAAAAATAAGTTTTTGGGGATGTGGAAAAGTAAAAGAGAAGAACGTGAGGTTAGGGTGAAAGAACGAGTTGAAAGTAAAGTGAAAGCTTATAATAAAAGAAAAGATTCATTTATTAAAAGTGATGATTTACCTCTTGTAAGTAGCTATGATAAAGAACGTACTGAACCAAATCATCCTTATACGGGTTTCAAAGGTAAAGGAGAACCTGTTAATTACTTATCATATGATGAGCGAAGTAGATATGATGCAAAATTAACAAACGGTAAGCTTGTTGACTCAAAGGTATTTACGCCGCATAGTGAAGAAGGGGTGGGATTGGATGAAGCGAAGAATAAAAAAGTGATATTTACTAGAAGAGGTTCACAAGAAGATATGAGTGCGATGATAAAAGAGAGTAAAGATGGGGATAAAAAAAGAACTCAGCACAGTACTTTTAACTCAGGGAAGGAAGTAGCTAATGCAGGATACTTGAAGTTTGATGATGAAGGTGAGCTAAGCCAAGTGAAATTATCTTCAGGTCATTATGCACCAGATAAAACAAGTGGTGTAAAATTGCGAATGTGGGCTGAAAAATATAAAAAGTTTGATGAAAATACTAGTATTGTTGATCATAAGGATAATGAGGTAGATACATCTGAAGTAGCTAGAGTAGAAGCTGTAGCTAAATGGAATGAAAAGAACCCTAAGAAAGAACAAGACGAATGATTGATAGGAGTAGCAATGATTAAAACAAGCAAATATTGTTCGTGAAATCAGAACCTTATTAAATTTAATTTTTTATTACAAAATAGAAACATTAAAACAAAACACTCTTACCTATTTTTAATACGCTTAAAGAAATTAAATAAAAAGTGATGTAATTAGTATGTAGATTTGATAACAAGTCATTATAAAATGTGATAATCAAATCTAGGGGGAAGCCGAAAACTATGTAGAGTAGGCAAAATTCAAAAGCTAATTATTTATGAGTAATTCAATTTTTAATACTACAGTAGGGGTCAACTTTAGTAATACATTTCAAAGTTCAGGAAAACAAGTAAGTGCAGCTACGGCAGCTTCACAAATAAAAGCAACAGGAGTTGGAACGGTTAAAATGTTTACCTACAATCAAGCAACTTGCATTAGCGCTTTTGCCGCACAAGGATTGCAAGTTTTAGTAGATGTACCTAACGGTGATTTAGAACTATGTGCAAATAATGATACAACTACTATAAATGCTATAATAAAGGTGTTATCAGACAACTCAGCTACAATTCCAATGATTTGTGTTGGAAATGAACCTTTAGGAAGTTGGTGGAATAATGCATATTCTCCATATTTGGTAGATGCATTAACAAATATTAAAGCGGCAATTAAAGCAAAAGGACTTTCTACTAAAGTAACGGTTCCTTTTAATTATGCCATTATGGGGAATTCGTATCCACCTTCAGCAGGATCATTTAATAATGGGCTTAAAAGCATCATATTAGATGTATGTGCTATTTTAAAAGCAGATGATTCAGTGTTTATGATAAATGTATATCCTTTTATCACTCAAAACAATCAAAGAACTATTTCTTTAGAGTATTGTCTTTTTACCGCTAATAATGATCCAAGTGTATGGGTTACAGATGGAAATTATACCTACAAAAATATTTTTGATGCAATGTATGATGCTTTGTATGTAGCTTTAGGTAATAACAATTATGGTGATTTACCAATTGTAATAGGAGAAGCAGGTTGGCCAACAGGACCAGTAGCCACATATCCTTCTGCAACAAATTCTAATGCACAAACGTTTAATCAAAATTTAATTAATCATTGTAAAAGTGGTAATGGAACACCACGTAAACCAGGTATTAAAATTCCTTGTTTTATTTTCGAAATGTATGATGAAGATACTAAACCAATTGGAGCAGGTACTTATGAGCATCATTGGGGTGTTTATGAATATGATACAAAGAATAATGATTACAAAGCAAAATATACTTTGAATTTGTAATAGTTGTGTTTATATAGGTAAATAATTATTAATTACTAAAAATTAACCCTTCGGGAAATCAACATGAAAATAACAACCTACAAATACCTACTATTAATAGTTGTCTTATTATTAGTATCGGTCAATTTAAAAGCGCAAACAATAACTTCATTGAGCCCTACTTCAGGGTCTTTAGGAGGGAATACAGTTGTATCAATTAAAGGAACAGGGTTTATTAAAGATAATATTGTTGGTGTTTATTTTAAAAAACATGGAGCAGTAAAAGAATATAATGTTGTTTCTGAAACTCTTATCACATTCAAAACAACAGCTATTAGTTCACCTTCTATTGATAAAGTATACATTGAATTTAAAAAGGACGCAAAAAAAGTATATAGCTCTATAGTTTATGAATACAAACTACCAGAGATAAGCACCGTAAGTCCAAATTCAACTTCTGTAAAAGGAAAGAAAAAAATAACTATTAAAGGGAAGTACCTTTCTGGTACAACGTATGTGAAATTTGGATCTGCAGGAAATGTACCTTTATCAGTTACAGATACAATAGTTGCAGTTGCGAACCCTCCTCATGTATCTAAAGAAATAGGTGTTCAGGTTGAGGTGCAATCAAACTTTTCAAGAATAACTGAAGCTTCTAAATTTACTTATAAAAGTGATAAACCTGACAGTACTTATGTTATTTCTTTAGATAATTTAACAGGCTTAGATAAAAAATATAAAATATATGTTTTAGGGTATAGTACAAGTTCACAAAAAATGTTAACTCTAAATGGGGCAACTTCACAAGGAACTTTTAAAAAAATGCCTTCTGATAGTGGTTATGTAAAATCTTATGAATTAGTAAAAGAGCTAAAAACCATTAAAGTATCTAACAAAAATCCTTTAGTTGGGGCAAGAATTTATTTTTTTATTAAAGACACTACTGTCACTTATAAAGATAATTCAACAAAAACAAGTAATAATAATTTAGGGTTTAAATACAAGAAATTTGGGGCAAGTGTTTTTCAAGTAAATAATCCACCACAAAATGCTTTCCCACAGTATAATTATATTGAAGCCACCTTTAAGAAAGACAAAGGATTGTTTATTGATATTTCTACAGTTGATGGATTTTTCTTTCCATTATCTATTATTGCTGAAGATAAAAGTGGAAATGAACTTGATAGAATAGGGCAGCCTCATAATATTACAGCTAAAAATATTACAGCAGCTTACAAACCATTTATGAAAAAACTAATAAAGGCAGGTGAGCCAACAGCAGCTTATTATACCCCTCTTAGTTATTCCGTTAATAAGGATTTAACAGCCTTATTAAATCCAGGGTTATACTTAGAAAAAGAAACAAGTATGTTAGAAACAGTATTTGATGAAGCTTTAAATAAATTGTTTACAGATACTAGTTTAAAAATGAATATATGGCAAAATGGAACAAATAAATTTTCTGCAAACTATACAGTAACACCTGTATCAGCGATAACTTTTCCTGGAACAACAAATAAACACGGTGCTTTAAAATTTACAGCTAGTGGTGCAGAAACATTATATGCATTTAATCCTGTAGGTTTTTCGGTAGTTTCTTATCAACAAGGAAATAAAAGAGCTCCAATTATGGGAAGTATAAATAAGAGAAACGAATTAATCTTTAAAACGCCCTTACCGTTAAATACAGGATTAAAAGTAGGTATGTATGTAAGTCCAGGAGGAGGTTCTTCAGATGGAATTACACGAATTACTAAAATTAATAAATCTAAAAAAGGAATTGTATCGGTTACATTAAACACTAGTAATGCATATAGTGCTTCTTTTCAGTATAAATTTGCGAAAGCACCAATACAATATTATTACTCTTCTGGTCAAATGACATTTGCAGGAATTGGTTTATTTGCAGATGGATCTTTTAGATATCCAGGTAAATCAAATAAAGCAATCAATAACCAGACTGTAATTAACGGGTTGGAAAATCAAATAAGTACTGCGTTAAATAGAGGAATTGCTATTGTAGATTATAAAACAGCAAAAACAGCTGGTTATACAACCACAAATTGGGGAAAAGAAACAAGTTGGTATCCTAAAAACCAACCTCAAAATTACTTCTCTTACTTTTTACACACAACTAAAGTAGGCGGCACTAATATATTTACTTTACCAATAGTAAATAAAACAAAATCATCAAGAGGGGATTATATGGGAAGAGCATATGGTTTCGCTTACGATGAAAACCCAATAGGAGGTAAAGGTGGAGCACAAGTTCCTTCAGAATTCCCAGGGTCATTTCCTAAAGGAACTACTCAATTAAAATTAATATTAGGTTCTTGGAAATAAATAAAAAAATCAATAATTTTTTAAAATACTGGTTGTATAGCATTTAATTATAATTTTATTAAAAGGGTAAGAGTGTTTTTTATATCAAAAAATAAAACACTCTTACTCATTTAACATACGTTTAAAGAAAGAAGAAGAATAGCATAATGATTAGTGTTTAACTTAGAGAGTAAAATAAATTATCGAACTAAATACTAAAATTATGGAACTAAAAATTAGCCCTTCCGTAGGGGTTGCTCGATTAGGGAATAGTAGGAAGCAGTTTTGCCTTTCTCCTGATGAAATTGGTGGTCTTCCTTATGAAGCAGATGCATCTGGTAATAAATTAGGACCCATTAAAAATTTTAAAGATGACGAAAGTCAAGTAAGAAGGCAAGGGCAACTTTTTAAGGTGTTTGATGCTGATGGTAAAGAATTAACCGCTAACTCATCAAATGTTTCTTTAATGGAATGGACTGTGCATTTAGCAAATAAAAAAGCTGCTTGGTATCAGTACAGCGAATTAGAAGGAAACCTTCTTTATGGAGAAGAGAATAGTTATAAAAACCGAGGGGTAGAATTTAGAAACCCATCATTAAAAACAGAAAAAGAAAGGCAAACATTAATTATTGATCCAGGACCAAGAAGTGTGAGTGGACCTAATCAAGAGATTGGTTTTGATAAGAGCAATGTGCCTCCAGGGTATCCATCTCAGTATCCACCTGAAGAAGTTACTTCTGGTACAGCAATTAAAACATTAGGTGATCTTAAAACTGATGATGACGGAAGATTAATTGTTTTAGGAGGGTATGGAAATGCAGGAGGAAATGAGCCTCTTACTAGTTATGGAGGGTCAAATACTTGGCATGATGATATTGCTGATGGTCCGGTTTATTGTAGCATTATTTTTAATGACGGTACACCACCTGCTACTCTAGAAGCATGGGTAATTGTTGGTTCTCCAGATTTTGCTCCAGAAATTGTAAATATTTCTAATTTGAGTGATAGTATGTTTGATGTTGGAGTACGTAGTTTTAATCTTGTGCCAGGTATGTGTCAACATGGTATATTTAATGCCTCGTATAAAGTGAATTATCAGAGAGATATTTTACCAATTATCAAACGATTTGCTGGCTATCAATGGGTAGCTAATGTACAATCAATGATTGCCTTTTCTTCCAATATATTTGATTTTTCTGATCCTAGCGAAGAGAATAAGGCTAATAGAGAGAATTATTTTTCTTATTTCAGACGTCCAAATGATAAATTGAATTCAGTTCCTAATGAACCACAATCTCAGTTATTTAAAACTAATGGAGATGATTTTTTTCCAATGATGCCTTTAAATTCGGGAAGTAACTCGGTGAGTAATGAAACTATTGTGAAGTTTTTATCATTAAATGATACACAATATTTTATGCTTAAACAATGGGCAAATGGTAATTTTGAGAACAATCCAAATTATGAACCTTTTCCTATTAGTAAAGAAGATCAAGCAAGTGTAGGAAACTGTGTTGGTTTACCAATGTGTCCAGGTATTGAGGTAACTTGGAGTGTGCAAAATTCAAAAATATATGCAGCTCCTTTTGTAATTTCAAATCAAAAAGGTATTGGAGGTTATAATACTACAGGTTTAACACCATCAAGAGATGAATGTGAGGGAGGCGGTTGTGAGCCAGGCGATTTAACAAAAAGAATGGCATGTCCTTGGCAAGCAGATTTTTTCCAATGTACTGTGCAGCCTGTTAATTTTACAAACCCTAATTTTAATAAAGATACAAGAGTAACAACTACAGAAGAAAAGACTGAAAATGTTTGGGTAGGTTCTAATACTGTTTTTAAAGACGAACAAACTATAGAAAAAGATCCAGTTAAAGAACCGTTACCACCTACTTATTATTCATATTGGTGGCCACCACAGAGTCCATGGGATGTATTAACTGGTGAAACAACATTAGAAGGTCAAATGCACTCTCATTTACCAGCTGGACAGCAAATGAATTATGCTCGTGGAATTAATAGTTTTGTTCAAATGGTTGAGCATTGGTCTTCCATGGCTTTTATTAGAAACACAAACTCTCAAGATAAAGGATTTCCTTATTTCACAGAAACAGAACGCACAAATGAATTATTTTCATTTGTAGAATATGGAGTAGGACAAGTAAGTGGTAATGGAGACGATAATGAAACTACAATTCCAGTATTTTATATAGAAGATGATTTAAAGCGTATTGGAGAAAAAAATGAAAGAGCAAAAAAATTAGTCTCTTTCCTTGAAAAACGTGCTTTTAAGAAAATAAGTGTAAGTAAAAATGGACTAGGCACGCCTCGTTCAGGAACAAGAATGAGACGATAATGTCAAATGCTATAAAACATACCGATGTGCTTATTGTTGGTGGAGGTCCAAGTGGAGCCTCTGCCGCATTAAGTTTATTAAACTATTCTAAATGCGATGTTACCCTTATTGAGCAATCCGATTTTAATAAAACAAGAGTAGGTGAACATGTTTCTGCAAGTATTTTTGATTTGATAAACTATTTAAAATTAAATAAAAGTGATTTCGAGGAAAATAGTTTTATACCTGCATATGCAAGTAAATCCTATTGGGGAAGCGACAAGGTAAGTACTACGAATGCCATTTTTACTACTGATGAGGCTACTTTTCAATTAGATAGAGAAAAGTTTGATTTTAAATTAATAGAAACAGCTGCGGAAAGAGGAGCTACTATTTACCCCAGAACTAAGTGTTTAGATTATGAACAGTTAGAAGATAAAAGCTGGCGGGTATTTCTTAGTCATCCTACGGAAGGGAAATTTACAATCAAAGCTAATTATTTGGTAGATGCTTCAGGTAGGTCAGCTAATGTGTGTAGAAAAGTAGGAGGAAGTTCGAAAAAAGACGATTCACTTATGGGAGTAGGATTGTTTTTGGAATTGAATAATGCCTCTAAAAAGTTTGAACAAACATTAGAATCAGTAGAGTTAGGTTGGTGGTATGCTGCTTGTTTGCCAGATAATAAAATGGTAATTACTTTTTTTTCTGATGCTGATATTATTTCTGAAAAAAAATTACATCAGCTTGACGTTTGGGAAAGTTTGTTACAAGAAACGAATCACATAAAGCATCTTCTCAATAATACTGAGGCTCTTTCAAGTAAATTATGGGTCAGAAATGCTCATACGCAAATAAGCGATGTAAGAAATTTAGAAAATTTTATAGCGATTGGAGATGCAGCAGTTTCATTTGACCCAATTTCTTCAATGGGAATAGGTTTTTCTATTAGTTCAGCTTGTTTTGCTGCGAAATACATTGCTCATAAAATAGAAGAAGGTTCTTCATCAATTGACATATATCAAGAAGATATTTTAAAGAATTATAAACAGTATCATGATATAAAAAAAAGATACTACCAAGAAGAAAAACGATGGCCAAGGGCTGTTTTTTGGCAACGTAGAAATTAATAAAGTTTTTTTAAAAGATTAATAATCAGAGATAAAAATAATAATGAACAAGAACGTTTTGTTTTTACATCAAAAAATAAAGCACTCGCACCTGTTTAATATACGCTTAGAGAAGTTGGAAGAAAAGTAACGTTTTTAGTATTTAAATTAGAAAGTGAGAAATTAATATACCAGTCATTTTAAAAACTTAAAAATATAACACAATGGAAACTACATCTAAAGTAGAAAAGTCAACATCAGAAAATATACCAGCAGGTTGGATTGGAGGATTTTCAGCGTCAAATCCAGCTTTTGCATATCCAAATCCAGATCTAACATCATTACCAATGCCCGATAATATGTTGAATATTGATAAACTTCAACGCCAGCAAGCTGTAAAATGGCCAGAGTTTAGTTGGGAAACAGAAAAGGGACAACCAGACCCGAAACGATGTTACCAAATGTTTGCTCCTGATATTTCAAGAATTGGATATACAGATACAGGTAAAGTTTATTCTATTATTTGTCCTCAACAAGGTATTAGTTCACCTTCTTTAGGAACTTTAAATGTTGAGGTTACGGTTACTGGAACTAGAGGTTGGGTAAATGAAGATAATAAAGAGTTAGCTACCGATATGGGAGTAGTTGGTAAAATTTGGTTCAGCCCAGGTGCAAAACAAAACTTTATAGTAAAACAATTGTGGGATCATTTTGAAAAAAGTTATTTACCTTTTCCTTCAAAAAAATCACAGGCAATAGTTGTTTTTACAAGTATAGTAGGGAATCCTGAACAACCAATATTTCCTTTAAGTAAAGGGCAAAGTACTGGTTTTCCTATCCCTGATTTTGCTAAACATGAAGAAGAAGCATGGACTGTTGGTAATTTAAATGTACAAATTGGAGCGATTAAAAAAACAGGATATCCAGTAGTAGATGAGTTTAATAAATTTATTATGGATATTTTCAATTTAGGCTCAGGAAATATGTTGCAGAAAGATAATATACTTACATGGAATGTATGGTTTACTCCCCCTGAATTAGTTGATCAAGATGAATGGGCAAGTCACGCAAGGAAATGGAGAGAGTCTATTGATGCCGATCATGGTTCTCCTGAAGGTCCAGGTACAATTGCAAGATATTATGATGGAACACCTTTTAAAGTTGGGTTAAATACTCTAAAAAAAGATGTAGAAAATGAAATTATTGAAGTAACTGAGGAAATAATTAAAAAAGAAGAACATAGTAAATTGTTTAACTTTTTAGAAAATATAGAAGGAGAGGAAAAAGACAAAATTTTGAACAGTTTAAAAAAGATCTAAGAATATAACTAACTAAAAAAACTCAAATTATCCCCCAAGTTTATGGAAAACGATGTATATGTAATAGATAAGAATCAAGAAGTCATAGAAAAATTTAAAAAAGCTTTTGATGATTGTCCTTTAAAACCTAATTTTTGGAGCCCTTCAGAAGAAGACTCTTATAATCAATTAAGAAAAGTTTTTAATCGAAGGTTTGATTTTATGCCTTCCTTAATTATTCAACCATATAATACTGAGCATGTAGCTATTGCTACAAAGTATGCTACGGATAATAATATACAAATTACAGTAAAATCTGGAGGGCATGATCATGAAGGTGAATGTGTAGCTACAGAAAAAGTATTAATTGATTTTGCTTTAATGAATAAAACAGATGTGTCTTTAAAAAATTACCCTCAAGATAAAGTTGAGGTGAGGCAAATAAGTATTCAACCAGGAGCAAAATTTAAAAATATAAAGGAAGTTTTAGATAAAGAACATTTAGGAATTCCACACGGAACATGTCAAAGTGTAGCCATCGCAGGGTATACGATGGGAGGTGGTTGGGGGCCTTGGACTCGTAAATATGGAATGGGATGTGAACGATTAATGGGAGCAACCATTGTTCTGGGTAATGGTACTGTGAAATATTTAGGAACGAGCGCTTTTTATAATAAAGAAAAAGTTAACGACTTTAATACAGAAGGAATGTGTAGTAGATTGTTGTGGGCAATTCGTGGAGGAGGCGGATTAAGCTATGGAATTGTAACAGAGTTTTTCTTTGAGCCTTTTGAACTACCTGAAATAGCTTCTAGTTTTCATATTTCTTATGATATGTTAGCTGTATTCAAAAAAATAAAAGCAACAGCAGTTATTGAAGCATGGGAAAGTATTACTTCACCAGGAAAAAATAACCAACTTATAGGAACGAACTTAAAAGTTGTTGCAAAACAGGTTTCATATAAAAATGAGGTATCTAAAGATGCAGTTTTGGATTGGACGCTAAATGGACATTTTGGAGGTACTCGTAAAGAGCTGAAAATTATGATGATTGAATGGGGAGGGTATTTAGTTGAATTAATAGAAAAGGACCCTGATTTTACTAAAGAAGAAAAATTAGAAATGACTATGTCTGTTATTGATGGGTTAAAGGTTAAATTTGATGAATTAACTAATGAAGCACATATTTCAACTTTTATTAAAGGAGTTACTAATGGATATCCTTATACTTTTGAATCATGGGATAGATATTCTGTTAGTGCAAAAGAAAATGGTTTGAGTTTAGAAACCGATTGCCCTGCTCCACATAAAATAACTTCAAGAATGCCTACTACTGACTGGAATAAAAAGAGTAGAGAACAGTTAGTTTGCTCTTTGCAGTCAACATTATTACAGGGAATAGAGAAAACAAATATTTCATCATATATTACTTTGGGTGCTATTCAGGGAAATTTTTATAAAACTAGTATAGCAAAAAGTCGATCTGCTTTAAAGTGTGCTTTTCCATATCAAGATAGAGCTTTTACGATTCAGTATCAAACATGGTGGGACATGCCTACACAAAGTAAAACCGATTGTAAATGTAAAATGGACTCCTATACTTTAGACAAAGTAATCCCAACACGATTCTATTCAAACAGAGCTTTAGATTGGATGGAAGAATGTCGTGATTATAAAATAAACGAAACTGATGGTTCTTTTATTAGTTTTAAAGACGCTTCAGTTCCAACTAAAAATTATTTTGTAGATAATTATGAAAAGTTAATGACTATAAAATTAGATTATAGTGAAGATAAAAAGTGCCTTTTTAAATCAAGAAAAACAATTTTATAAGTATTAACCGTTTTTTTAATGTTTCTAGTTTCATAAACAATTATTAAAACAAGTTAAAAAAATATTATTGAATTTGGATAGGAATGTACGGGGGACTGTAAAATGTTTTTGATTCTTTTGAGGGGGCTCTTAAAAGTTAAATATAAAACAGGCTACACCTTTTTATGTACTTCCTATCCTTGTTTTAGAATTGAAGTTTTTTAATAAGTGTAGAATGTTAGAAAGATAGTAACTGATTAATTTTTAGTTATATAAAAATTCTAATAGATAAGTCATTGTTTTTATATAGGAGCGTATTATATCCTGAATACTTTTCTTTTACCCCAGTACATATACTTTCTTGAATACATTTTAAAAATTCTTGAAGGTCTTTTAGTTTATTAAAACTTACTTCAGGAGTACCGTGGGCACCAAATAATCTGTAATTGATATCTAAAATCGAAAGTAAATAATCAACACTTTCTTTATATTTATTTATATCATCAACATCAAATAAAAATAGTTCCCCATTGTATAAGTAATCACCTAGAAAAGCAATTTTATCTGTGGTATCAATAATAGCTACTGATTCAGAAGTATGCCCTGGAATATTTATAATTTGAATTTTTTTGTTTCCTAAATCAATATCAGTTTTAATTGGTAACCATTCATTAACTGTAACGTTTTTAGGGTAATTACCAATGAATAAATCTTCAGCAGTAAAATTATATGTACCATTTATAACCTTTTGTTTTAAAAAGGGTACATCAGGAAAAGCTACCTTTTTAAACTCACCTATATTTTGATTATGATCAAAATGAAAATGAGAAAGCAGTAAAGTAATAGGAAGGGAAGTTAATTCTTTAAGTTTGTAAATCATTTTTGTACCATCTTGACCTGAATTTTCTCCGGATCCAGTGTCAAACATAATCGCTTTTTCATCTCCAACTATTAAATAACTTACATTTCTCTGAGAACTTTTGGGTTCAGCAATACTATATGTGTTTTTGGTAACTTTAGTAGTAGTATACCAGTTTTCTTTTATGGTAGGTTGCGGAGTAGATGAATTCTCTGAATCACCGCAGGCAGCAAAAACAAATATTAAATTAATAAGTATAATAATCTTTTGTTTTCTCATCATACATTTTTTAAAACCCTTCAGCTTTATCATCTCCTCTTTGATCAGCACCTCCTTCTAATTTACCGTTAGGCAGTACTAAAATAGCATCTACTTTTCCAATAACAAGAGAGTTTTTTTCATTTAAATTGTAGCCAATTTGGTGTAATTTATTTTTAACTTCAGTTGAAAATCCATTTGGCTCCATTTTAATATCATCAGGAAACCATTGATGATGAAATCTTGATTGATTTACTGCTTCTTGCATTCCCATTTTATATTCATGAACATTTAAAATAGTTTGTAAAACTGAGGTGATAATGGTAGATCCTCCTGGAGTTCCAACGACCATAAATAGATTTCCGTTTTTTTCTACGATAGTAGGTGTCATAGAGCTTAACATGCGCTTTTCAGGAACAATTTTATTGGCTTCAGCTCCTAACAAACCAAACATATTAGGTACACCTGGTTTGCTGCTAAAATCATCCATTTCATTGTTCAAGAAAAAACCTAGCTCTGAACAATATAATTTAGATCCATAGCCAGCATTAATTGTAGTAGTAACAGAAACAGCGTTCCCAAACTGATCAACAATAGAGTAATGAGTGGTTTCATTACTTTCAATTATTTCAATGTTACCATGTGAAATATCTTTGGAAGAAGTAGGTTTTTCAAATGAAAAGTTACTCATTCGTTTAGTTGCATATTTTTTACTTATTAACTCTTTTTGTGGAATAGAAACAAAATCTGGGTCTCCTAAAAAATAACTTCTGTCGGCATATGCCCTTCGTTCAGCTTCTGTAATTAATTGTATTGATTTAGTTGAGTTATGTCCAAAGTTATGTAAATCATAAGGTTCAATACTATTCATGATTTGCGCTAAACAAATTCCACCACTTGAAGGTGGAGACATTGAAATAATTCGTAAATCATCATACTGAAAAGTAATTGGAGTTCGCCATTTAGCTTCATATTTAGCTAAATCTTCTTCTGTAATATAACCACCATTTTCTTGCAAAAAAGCAGCAAGTTTTTTTGCAGTTTCTCCTTTATAAAATTCATCTCTACCATTTTTTTGAATTCTAGTTAAAGTTTCTGCCAAAGCGTTATATTTTATAGTATCTCCTTTTTTCCATTCTCTTGTTAAATGAATACTATCTTTATTAGCTTTAAAAAAGTTAGAACGATGCTTTTGAAGTCTTTTTTCTTGTTTTTCGGTAACAATAACTCCATTTTTAGCTAATTCAATTACGGGTTGAATAATTTCTTTAATTGATAAAGAGCCAAATTTTCGATGAACTTCAAAAACACCAGCAACGGTTCCTGGTACACCTACAGCAGTAGCACCTAAAGTACTTTTGTTTTCAATAATTGCACCTAAAGAATCTAAATACATGTCTCTTTCAGAAGCTAATGGGGCTTTTTCTCTATAATCTAGAGCGCCAATTTCACCGGTGTTTTTCCTGTAAACCATAAAACCACCGCCTCCAATGTTTCCTGCATACGGATAAGAAACAGCTAAGGCTAGCTCAGTGGCAACCATTGCATCGAAAGCATTACCTCCTTTTTTTAAAATATCTACACCAATTTTAGAAGCTTCTTTCCTAGCAGAAACTACCATTGCTTTATTTGTTATTAAGCCAATTTTATTTTCCTTTTTAATAGTAGTTTTACAGTTGGTAATAAATATAAATAGAATTAAAATATATAAATTTTTCATTTAGATAGTCTTTAATTTTTCTGTGCAAAAAATTCGTAAGTCTTCAAAAAATAAGGTGAAGTCATCCTCAAATAAATGATAGTTAATTAACAAGTCTTCTGAAGCTAAATTCATTTGAGATTTTCCTTTTGTTCGTTTATTCATTCCATTTAAAACCTCTTGAATACCCTTAGCGAATTGATAGTTATATAACCAATTATATTTAATCATATAAGGAAGTAATTCTTGTGTTTTTTCAGGCAGAATTTCTATGTTTTCTTCTAGTAAATTATAGACAGATTTCACATAAATATTTAGAGGTATTTGTGAATATTTTTTCCAGTTAATAGCTAAAAAGTGATCGTAAAAAATATCTATAATAACACCATCATAATGTCCGTAACGTTCATGAAGTCTGCGTTTACTTTGTCTAACAATTTTATGAGTATCAGTAAAAGTATCTATTTCACGATGTAAAAATATGCCTTTTTGTATTTCTTCAGTGTAGTGAGAAAATTTATTTCCTCGAATATGATCGGCTATAAAGTTGCCAATCATGATGTTTTTTTTATTATTTGAAAGGTATAAATGAGCTAAAAAATTCATTTTATAAATGTAAACAAAAAAACCACAACTATAAAAGTTGTGGCTTTATAAAAAATGTTCTTACATTTAATTTCTAGCAGGAATATTTTTTAATATTTCTAGTAAAAAAGCCCAATACTTTTGAGTAGATGAAATTTGAGCGCGCTCATCTGGAGAGTGTGCACCTCTTATATTAGGACCAAAAGAAACCATGTCCATTTCAGGATAGTTCTGACCTAAAATACCACATTCTAAACCAGCGTGGCAAGCAGCCACATGAGGTTTCTCATTATGTAGTTTTATGTATAAATCAGTAACTATTTTTAATATTTCAGAATTAACATTTGGCAACCATCCAGGGTAAGAACCAGAAAGTTCAACATCAAAACCTGCAAGTTCAAAAGTAGCACGTAAAGAGTTTGCTAAATCCCATTTATTAGTTTCTGAGGAAGAACGTGTTAAACATCCAATTTTAATAGCCCCATCTTTTACAATAACACGAGCTACATTATTTGATGTTTCTACTAAGTTTTCTATATCTGGACTCATTCTGTATACACCATTTAAAGAAGCATATACTGATTTAATAAGTCCTTCTTGTACTCCTAAATCCATAACGTTTTTAGGAGAAGTCACTTCTTTTAATTCAATAGAAAGGTTTTTCTCTAAACTAGAAAATTCAGCTTTAATATTATTAATAAGTTCGTTTAATTCATATAAAAACGGTTCTTTTGAAACACTGTCAATTACAACAGTAGCAAAACTTTCACGAGGAATAGCATTGCGTAAACTACCACCGTTAATTTCAGATACACGTAAGCCAAAGTTTGTAAAGCCATCAAATAATAATCTATTCATTATTTTATTAGCATTTCCTAAACCTTTATGAATATCCATTCCTGAATGACCACCATTTAAACCAGTAACAGAAATTTCAAAAGATGTTGTGTTTTCAGGAGTAGCTTCTTCAGTATAGTTTCTTCTAGCAGTGATGTCTACACCACCAGCACATCCCATACCAATTTCATCGTCTTCCTCGGTATCTAAGTTTAATAATATTTCACCTTTTAAAATACCACCTTCAAGTCCCATTGCACCTGTCATTCCAGTTTCTTCATCAATGGTAAATAAAGCTTCAATTGCAGGGTGAGCAATATCTGAAGAAGATAAAACAGCCATAATTGAAGCAACACCTAATCCATTATCAGCACCTAATGTAGTTCCGTCAGCTTTTACCCAGTCACCTTCAACAATCATTTTTATACCTTCAGTATCGAAATCGAAAACAGTATCTGCATTTTTTTGATGAACCATATCTAAATGGCTTTGCATAACGATTGTTTTTCTATTTTCCATTCCAGCAGAAGCAGGTTTACGAATAATTACATTACCTACATTATCAACCATGGTTTCAAGGTTTAATTTCTTCCCAAAATCAACCATAAATTGAATTACTCTTTCTTCTTTTTTAGAAGGACGTGGTACAGCGTTTAGATCAGAAAAATGATTCCAAACAGTTTTAGGTTCTAAGTTTCTTATCTCTGAATTCATTGTGAATTATTTGTTTAGTTTTAAAGCACGAAGATAGGTTTTTAATGTGAAATAAGATGGTGAAGCATCGTTGAAAAATTGTAAATTTGCCACATGGATTTTTCTTCAAAATTATTAGAAAATGCGGTAAATGAAGTAAGCAGATTACCAGGTATTGGTAAAAGAACTGCCTTACGATTAGTATTGCATTTATTAAAGCAACCTACTGAGAATACTAAATACTTAACTGAAGCATTAGCCTCATTAAGAAATGATGTAAAATCATGTAGAAAATGTCATAATATTTCAGATACAGTTTTGTGTGATATTTGTGCAAGTTCTAATAGAAATGCTGAAATTGTTTGTGTTGTTGAAGATATAAGAGATGTTATGGCTATTGAAAATACAGCTCAGTATAGAGGTTTGTATCATGTATTAGGAGGTAAAATATCACCTATTGAAGGAGTAGGACCTCAAAATTTACAGATAGAATCGTTAGTTGAAAAAGTAAAAGAAGGAGAGATTAAAGAGCTTATTTTTGCATTAAGTTCTACGATGGAAGGAGATACTACAAACTTTTATATTTATAAACAAATTGAAAAGTATGCTATTAAAACATCAACAATTGCAAGAGGTATTTCAGTGGGTGATGAATTAGAGTTTGCAGATGAAATTACCCTAGGGAGAAGTATTGTTAACCGTATACCTTTTGCGCAATCTTTAAAGAGTTAGGGTTTTCATTTTTTTGCAACTTTAAATTCAATTGACATAAGGATTAATACTATTACTATTTCGATTAAGAAATATATACAACCGAAAATCGTAATCGTATTTAAATGAAGACCTATTAGAGCTACTGATATTAAACAATATATTAAATTCAGTATTGCTATTCCTTTTAATAATAGCCCAACCTTTTGATGTTTTTTCTGATAACTATATAAATCGTATATCGCAAAAAAGATTGGTATTATAGCTAGGAAGTATAGTGTTTTAGAAGGAATTCCAAACACTTGCTCAAATCTAGTAAGTACAACTCCCAGTAAAAAAGCTGATAAAATTGCTCCAAGTCCGTCAATTAGGAAGAGTTTTTGTGGATTTAATCCAGCTTTATTTATAAGGTTCCTGAGTGTCAATTTTTATTTTTTTATTATCTATACTTGCACAAAATGCTACAGCTATGGTTAGTATAGGAATTAAAATTCCTGAATTACCGATTAAGCACTTAGCCAAAAATTTTCATTTTGTTTTTTCTGCTCTAAAGTCAAATTTATTTCATATTTCTCTAACGGGTAATCTAAAAAGATTTGGTGGACATTATAAAAATACAATAAACTTAGGGTTAAACATCAAAACGTGTATTGAATATTACCATTGTTAGCCACTGGTTTTTTTATCTCAATATTTCTGTCAGATATACTATTCCAAATATCCAACCTAAATATAATAATGTGTAATTCAATGAATACAATGCCGAAATTCCGAGTTTTCCTTTTGTTTCCTTAAATTTTGAAAACACAAACTTTAAAGCTCTAAAGAATATCCAATATAACATTGCTAATATTATAAAAATAGAAATCCAAAATACAGCTTCTAGTATGATTAAAAGAAAGAAAAATATTATAGTCATTCCAATCCAAAGTAAGACAGATATAATAAATCCACTAATAAAATCATCAGTATCAATACTTGGTATATCATCCCAGTCTGGAAATTCACCAGTGGATGAGAATATATCTCCAGTTTTAAACTTCTTAAATTTAGGAAAGTCATTTCTTAATTCAATCCCTTTGTAAAGCCCGTATGTCATAAAGAGGAAAAGTGAAGTTCCTATTATAGATAATGATAGGTATAGATTCGAAGTAATTGTTCGATTATAATTTTCTCCAGTCAAGTAAACGGTCAGAGTTGTAATTCCAATTACAAATAAAGAAACTGTAAAAACAGATTTCCCTCTTAAATATGTCTTTTTCCCTTTCAAATAATTTGTTTTTTGTGCTTGCAGCTAACGAATTTGTGTATGGTATTGGTTACGTTTAGACTAAGATAGTAAATAATGAGAAACCCCATTGTTATGTACCGAAGAAATCCCTTTCGGAATTTCATACGCAATGAGTTATCTACTATGCTGTATTCAGTTTTTATTTTATAAAGCTATATGATTTTATTTTTTAGCGTTGATGAATTCATTCCTTTGAAAATTAACCAAAATGGAAGAATTAGTTGAATTATTCCAATTGGTAAAAGCATATTCATGCTTATACTATGTCCGAAAATTGATGATAACTCCTCAATGAACATAAGAATTACAGCAATTATACCAAAAATAGAAATTATCCTTGGGAGAAGTTTTGATAAAAAAAACATATAGTACAATACAAAAACTGGAAAGCAAGAAATTAATAGATAAAAATAGTGTGTCCAAAAATGTTTCTTATAAATGAGAGTCTCCAAAATGTTTAAGGAATTATTACTTTCGTTACCGACATATTCTTTACTCAATTCCAACATTGATATGACACTTACATTATCAATCATAATGGCAATAAAGTTTAAAATACAAAAAGCAAAGTATAAATAAGCTAAAAGCATATTATGTTTTTTAAAAATTGGTAATAGTACTATTGCGACAACTATAGATACTATTCCGCTAAATATTCCAAGAACAACAGAACTTATAATTTGATTTGAGTTTTCTGAAGTGGAAGTAAGAAAATTATCTGAAAAAAGTATTGGTCCTTGTAAGAATTGAAAAATTATGATGCCAGAAATAAAAACGAATAATAATAATACACCAGTAATTCTACCTGTTTTTTTATTTGAATTCATGTATAGTTTTTTGATTAGTTTTATATTTAGAGATAGCCTCTAAATATAAAGACGTAAATTTTTCGTAAATGGTTGTCTGGCTTTTATATTTTTTTAATTGCACACAACGTGTCGGTTATGGTTAGTATGGGATTAAAAGAAACTAAATTTCCCATTTAGCAGTTTAATACAAATTTTTTATTTACTCAGGAAATATAACATTTTCTGGTTCAAGAGTAATTTCAACACTCAATTCTGTGATTTCCTTTTTTAGTCTATTAATCTCCAAATCGTATTCTTTTTTATCAAACTCCCATATCCAATTAGATTCATCCTTGAATTTCCACAATACTGATTTTTCTTTTCTTTTTACGTCTACTAAATCAAATCCTCCGTCGTCAGCAATTCCACAAACACAAGTTAAAATTAAAAATTGACCTGATTTGCTAATAGTTTTTTTACTTCATTCCATACAACTATCCCTTTACGGTTTGTACTTTCAGTAGTTAGATTATTTCCATCAATTACAGGTTCAATAAAAGTAGAATTTGAATATATAATTTTTTCATATTCAATAGAGAATTCATCTTTAAACACTTTTAAAACTAAATTAAGTTTATTCATTTTTTTCTTAATGAAAGTTAACGTTCTAGTATAAGAGTTATAACGCAATTTTAGCGTAAAATAATTAAAATAAATGAAATTAATTGTCTACGAGATTTATCCGAAGGAATAAATCCGAAAGTAATTAATTATACATTTCTTTGTTGGTTACAGTTATTTTATGTACTTAAATCTGTTTCTTCCCAATTTATTCCTTTAGATAACATCCAAGTTAAAGAATGTCTTCGCTCGTGAATTACTCCACCATCCCCCATAGGGTCAAAACCAATAGGAACTGTTTCTTTACCAAATTGAGCACTTCTGATTGCATTATGCAAACAATAAAACAAATCTTCTTTATTTATTAATTCACCCTCTGAAAGAGTCTGTTTATTTTTTATCCAGTTTTCAATACTTTCATCTAATGGACAACTAAAGTCTTGTAAAATTTCTTGCATTTGCTCACCAGACATCATTTGCCCTGTAATTTCGGGTTCCGAATACCCAAAATACCAAGCTAATGCCCAAGCATTTTCAAATTTCCAACCAATAGAGTTTCTAGCTTGCTCGTCATCTCTTGACGTATTGAGAATTTCTTTTTCTTCTTCACTCATAAAGTTCTTAAGGTCATTTTTTTCAATGAAATTAAGAATTGTATCGCTATCTAGGTTTTCTTGAGGAACCATTAACCAGAGTACTAATGCCTTGATGGCATTTAATCTTTGAGCAATTTCAATTGATGGACGTAATTGTCTTTTAAATTCAGTTGGAAGAGAATTAGATGGTCTAAAACCTGCATTAAGGCAAATAGATACGTTATTTAGTCTCAAATTTGTCATCCAAGGCACTTGCTTAAATTTTTCTAAATCTGGATGATTTTTAACTATTTCTTTCTCTTGGTTTTCTTCAGGATCTAACGATTCCAAGTGATTGAACAATTTAATTATGGCGGTTTCACCGTCAATTTCAGGTTTGTATTTTTCTTGAACGTCTAAACGAATAAGTTTCATTGTACAATTAAAATCACCATCTAAATCGTTATAACTTTGCCAAACATAATTTTCCAAAATAAGACTTTTAATATTTTGATCATAAATTCCCAGTGCTTTAAAAGCGTTTTCAGTATTTAACTCTTTATCTCCACCAACTACTAGTCTAACTCTAGATTCAAACAATATTTCTGGTTTATTATCACTTTTTAGAACAGTTTCTAAATCAACAGTCTTATTTTGTTTGTTTTTTATTCCGAAGAGTTTTTTAAAAAAGCTCATAATGTTATTTTTTGTTTTAATGTCTCGTCCAGAAATATGGCTACAGGTTAAAATTGAATTTACGCTGATAATTTATATACCATATTTGGAGTTTTAAAGTCTAAAGATAAATGTAATCTTACTTCATTGTATAAATTAATTGCATTTTTTGTAGCTTTCTTTGCATGTGTTACGTTATCAAAGGTTTGATCGAGATAAAACTCGTCTTTTAGTATCCCGTTTACACGTTCTGCCATGGCATTTTCATAACAATGATTTTCTTGGGTCATACTAATATCTATTTTTTTTCTTTTTAATATTTGCGTGTATACATTACTGCAATATTGTATACCTCTGTCTGAATGATGAATAAGTTGTTTAATATTTTTAGCTTGATAAATAGCCTTATTAAGAGCTCTTACACATCCTTTTAATTCCAGGCTGTCACTAAGGTCATACCCCACTATTTTCCTTGAATGCATATCAGTTATTAAGGCTAGGTAACAAAATCCTTTTAGGGTTCTAATGTATGTTATATCAGAGACCCAAACTTGGTTAGCTTTAGTAACATCTAAGTCTTTTATGATGTTATTATATTTATAAAAACGATGATATGAATTTGTAGTTCTAGCACTTGTTTTCTTTCTAAGTGTTAGCATCTGATTCTTTCTAAGCACATTAAATAAAGTGTCTCTACCAACTTTAATATTCCCTTTATTAAAATCTACATCTAGTGATTTTACAAGTTTGCGTACGCCTTCTCTAGGAAGAGATTTGCGTCTTTTTCTAACTATTTTTATAATCTGTTTCTCGAGTTCTAAACGTTTATCAGCTCTAGATTTGTATTTGTAATACGCATCACGTTTAAGCCCAAAACAATGTGTTATAGTAGTTAAGGAAGCAAACCTCTTAGCTTTTTCTTTAGCTTTAATTAGGGCTTTATACTTAGCTTTTTTTTTAGCTCATTAACTGATTTGTAACCAAGGTCTTCAGCTGCTACTTCAAGGTAAGAATCCATTACCATAGCATCGAGATCCTTTTTAAGTAGTAGTTTTTTAAGCTGTTCAATCTCTTTTTGAAGTGCTTTGATTTTAGATATTTCGTCTTTAGTTTCCACTTTTATTCTGGTGTTCATTGAGTCTTTACGATTGTACTTTTTAATCCATTGGTTTACAGTTGTAGGTGCAATGGAGTAGAGTTTACAAAGTTCGCTCTTTGTGTGTTTTCCGATTGTAAGTTCGGCTAATATTTTTAATTTAAATGGTTCACTGTAACGTCTAATGACTTTGTCATTTCTATACATAATGTTTAAAATTATGTAGCCTTATTTCAGGACGGGTCAAAATTGCATACAACGTTAAATATATGGCAAGTAGGGTAGAAAACAAGCGATTATTTTCGGTTTAGCCCCAAGCCAAATATTTTGTATTATGTTTTAATTTTTCTCTTCAATACCAAATCAAAAGATTTGGTGACTTTGCAAATAGATACTAACCTTTCGAATAAACACCAATCGCCCTATTTGCTATATATAGTGTTAGGCAATCTTTATAATAAAATTCATTTTTATCATCAGAATACCTACCAGCACATAAAAGTCTAAATGTTGTTTTCTTTCTGTCGGATTTCGAAACTGCAATATCAATCCAAACAGGGACTTTATTATTTCGGCATAGAATTTCGACAACTTCTTTGTCAGTTAAGTCAAAGTATTTCTTTCCGTTATCCTTGGGATAAATGTCAAATTTTTTTAATTCAGGATTGTCCTGAGAAATATTTAATTCTAAATCATATTTAAATTCAGATTTCAAGTCATTTTTTACAAATTCTTTAGCAAATTTGAATGAAGCATAACTTGCTCCAAGTAATAAGAATAAGAAATCAGGTTTATTCATTAATCACTTTTTCTAATTCAATTTTGAAACTTTCCCATTCAGTATATATTTTGTCAGGAATCGTGCTAAAACCAGTTTCTTCTGTTACTTTACTAATCCCAAATTGTTTTTCGAAAAGTTGGATACAATAAAAGTCATTATTTATCCAAATATCAACCATAAATGCACCCGAATCAAAAGAATGAATTTCGTGTCGAATTTCTTTTGGTTTAATTAATTCAGATATTTTGTCAATATATAGTTTCATCTAATGTTGCCTAACGGTTCGGCTAAGAAACGTTGCTTAGTTTTAGCTGTTAATTTAGTAAAAACACCTAAATTTCGACTTTTGCGAATATTTTCCCAAAGGGAAAATCTGCAAGCAATGTTTTTTAGGTTTTGTTAGCAAATGTTATTAAGAAATTCGAACACCTTTTTATCTACATGTTGTGAGTTTTTTAATCTCTTTTTATGTTTAATAAAAACATATTTTGTATCCCTAATTATAACACAAAAATTCAATTCTTGTTCGTTAGAATAATTTAAAATGATACTACCATTATCATCTAATTTTTTTTGAACTAGTTTAGGTTTAAATATGTTGTATGCATTTCTTTCTAACTCCATTTCATTATTTATTATAAAAATTGATTCATCTATTTCATTTTCCAAAAAACCAATTTTTGAAAACTCATTGAAATCAGTTTCCGTCCCTTTAGAAAGATTCTGTATAATACTGTAGTAAATAATACTTAATATCAAGACTCCAAACAAAGTCAAAATTAAAATTATATAATTAATCTTGTCAAACATTAATAAAAATACAAACCCAACAAATAATCCGTAAAAAATTGAACTCTTGTTTGGTTTATTTTTATTGTATGAATAAACTACAGATAATATTATAAATAAATAAAGTATATATTCTCGTAATTTATATCTTATCCCAGATCCAAAAAAATCAGAAACAAGAACAAAATCTCTAATTAATTTAACCAGAAAAAAAAGTGTAAAATAAATTATCAAATCAGTAAAAGCTTTTCTATAAATTTTCATGTGCAATGCGGTTTTTAATGTTTGCTAACGTTGGCGTATAAGAATAGTTGCGGGTTTACGTGCGAGGATTTTCCGCAGGAAAATCAGACGTAGTAAACTTGCAACGACCTTTGGTTAAGCTCAAAATCGAGCAATTATTTTTATACATTGTTGGCATTAGTTTTTTCTATTCCGTTATATACATTCGGATTATGTTTTTCCATATAAAATTCAGGTTTAGGTAATTCCGTAAATCCGAATTTTTTATAAAGCCATTCAGCTGTATCAGTCAATAAAATCCAACGTCTCAATCCCTGAAGATTTGGATGTTCCATTATTTCATTCATCAGCCATTTACTTAATCCTTTTCCTCTATATTCATTTAGAATATAAACATCTCCTAAATATGCAATAGTTGAATAGTCTGAAATTATTCTAGCAAAACCAATTTGTTTGTTTTCGTAATAAAGCCCAAAATTCAAAGAGTTTTCAATTGATGTTTTCAAAGTATTGATTGGAATTCCGTTAGCCCAATCAGTTTCGTTTGAAAGGAATTTGTGGATGCTCAGAACATCTAATTTATTCTTGTCAGTTGAAATGGTATAATCATTTCTATATGTTTCTCTAATTTTCAATTCAGTTTTTTCTTAATTAATGCCAACGTGATTGTATATGGAAAGTTGCGGTTTTGTGTGCGAGGATTTTCCGAAGGAAAATCAGACGTTACAAAACAAGCAACGACCTTTAAATTTAGCCAAAACCAGCAATTTTTTATATATGGTGTTGGCAGTATTTTTTATTTTTCAATTTTTAAATCTGCTTTCATTTCTTTCAATATTTTCTCTTCTATATATTTAAAAGGTTCATTCCGTTTTATTTTATTTCCAGCGTCAATATATTTTTTAGTGTTTTCATTGTACGTTTCTTTACTTAATCCCGGATTATTCTGTGAAACTTTATAAAGTGAAAAAGCCTCAAAACACTCCTGTAGTTCAGAAGTCATTTGTTTTAATTCTTTTATTATCTCCTCTTTTATGAAAGGTTGATTTACTAAATAATATTCAATGTAGTTATTAAAATCTGTTCGTATTTTATTAAAAGATTCATCGTTGTCAAAATACTGATATTGTTGAACATCTCTTTTCAGGTTAAAAATCATTTTCAGAAGATTTTTATGGATTTCAATTTTTTCTTTAAATACTCCTGAATATGAAATTTTATAATTTTCAATTTGTTTATCAACTCTATTTTTAATCAGTAGGTAGAATATGTAGTTTCCTATAATTGCGACTAATCCAGGTATAATAAAGGATAGAATTTTAATTTCGTTTTCTGTCATAAATTCACTTGAAAATGTTATTATTTGGGTTGTCGTTCAAATTACTGTCAACGTTGTTGTGTATGATTTCGTTGCGTGTTTCAGTAACTAATTTAGCAAATACAAACCGAATAGAAAATCTGCGAGGATTTTCGTAAGTAGGCTAGAACTAGCAATGAATTATACATGGTGTTGTAGCACGTTATTTTTTAGTATACATCTCCATAAATTCGGTACCAATTATCGTCCAATTTCCAATTATTTTCGGGCTTTTCCTTAATTCGTTTTTCAAATGCCTCAATAGTTTTTTCGTCTTCGGTAAATACAAACTTCGTGGAAGGTGAATCAAAGAAGTTTCTAAACACAAAAAATCGAACAGTTAACTTATCGTTTTCTTTATTTCTGATAATCCAAACGTCATTTCCGCCATTCGATACGATTGGGAATTCGAAAGGCAATTCACAAATTCCATTATTGTTTTTTCCATTGGCTATTAATTCGCCACTTTTTATTTTCGCAACGATTTCAGTCCGTTTTCCTTTCAAAAGTGTCCAATCAACTTTTTCAATTACATCGTTTGGTATATGTCTGAAAAAAGTCAGAACAAATAAAAGTCCGAAAACTATAGATTTGACGATTCTAAATTTAGTCAGATTTTTTTGTTCTTTAATAAGTTTGACAATCTGAATGATTGTTCCAATTAATAAAGTCGCACTTAAACCCATCCAAATAAGCACTTGCCAAAGCAATTAATTATACACGTCTTAAGTTTACAAAGTAGTAAATTTAAGTACTAAACCAGAAAGCACAAAAGAGAGGATTAAGGTTATTATACATGC